>CAVEIY010000121.1:0-6227 GCA_963615825.1 Flexilinea sp. | reverse complement strand
ATGGTAATGGCATTGCTGGGACAGTGGACCAGACATTCCATGCACCCGGTGCATTTCTCCCGGTCAATTTCAAACACATGCATTTTCCCATTCCTCCCGGCTTTCCTGGTATTGAGTCCATTATATTACACCCATCGACCTGCCGCAAGAGGAAACATATCCGGCTCAGCCATAAATCTGCCGGTTAATCTCCCGTCTTAACCGAAGAATGATCCGCTTTTCCAGCCGGGAGATATAGGACTGAGAGATGCCCAGCAGGTCCGCCACCTCCTTTTGGGTTTTTTCCCGTCCGCCGCCGATGCCATAGCGCAGGGTGACGATGGTTTTCTCCTTGTCCGGCAGCTGGCTCAGCGCCTCCCGCAGCAGTCCCAGGTCCACATCGTCCTCCAGCGGACGGGATACCGCATCCGGCTCGGTGCCCAGCACATCCCCCAGCCGCAGCTCGTTGCCGTCCCAATCGGTGTTGATGGGTTCGTCCAGAGAGACGTCGGACCGATGGGAGGCAATTTTCCGCAGGTACATGAGAATTTCATTCTCAATGCACCGGGAGGCATAGGTGGCAAGCTTGATGTTCTTCTCCGGCCGAAAGGTATTGATGGCCTTAATGAGTCCAATGGTGCCGATGGAGATGAGATCCTCCAGATTGATGCCCGTGGACTCAAACCGACGGGCAATATACACCACCAGGCGGAGATTGTGCTCAATCAGGGTGGATTTCGCCTGCTCATCCCCCGCAACCATGGCGGAAATGGCCTCCGCTTCCTCCCCCCGCTCCAGAGGCGGCGGAAGAATGTCGCTGCCTCCAATGTACATGATCTTGTCCGGTGCGGCCCCAAGCAGGCGCAGTACAAATTGTATCATCGTTTCCCTCCCAGAAGCGCCTGGTAGCCGCCTCCATCGGAAACAGTCACCGGCGAAAACGCAATGAGCATTCGTTCTCCTCTCCCCTGAATCAGGATTTTTTCCGGCGTCACCGCCAGCAGCATTCCTCCGGCATTGGATACGGTTTTATAGGGCAGCAGCCGGGGATGGAGCTGGGGATAGGCATGGTGCAGCCTGCCGATCAGCTGTTCCGGCGCAGTCAGGTCCGCGGATTTGATTTTCAGGTCCGGGCAGCAGTCCCGGAGCAGCGTCCAGTCCGCCACCAGCACCGGACAGCCGGACAAGGGGTCCTTCAGGGTGTTTCCGGTGTCATAAAGGGCGGAAATCTGCCGGGTTACACCTGCTATGGTCAGCTCCACCTGGGCAATATCGCCCCCGTGCTGCATCAGCCGTCCCAGGCCCCAGCTCATCAGTCCGCAGGCGCCTCCGGCCGTTAAAATCAGCACCCCCAGGCTCAGGGGATAATACACCGTGCCGCCGATCAGCGCACCGGGAGCGGAAAAGCACTCCGTCAGCAATAATGTCACCCCAGAAAAGGCCGCTGCCAGAAAAAACAGCACCGCCGTCTGCCGGAGAATGCCCCTCGCCTGCCCAAACGCCCCATAGCACAGCATGGCCGCGCCGAATATCCGGCAGAGACTGCCCTGTAAGAATCCCATGCCCGGCAGCAAGGACAGGGCAGCATAGATTCCCCCTGCCGCGCCGGACAAAAGCAGCCGAAGCCGGTTTCGCGGCATCCCCAGCAGCCGCCCGGATACGGACAGGAGCAGGTAGTCCACCACGCCGTTGAGCAGCCATACCTGATCTAAGTACACGGTCATTCCATCACCCGGGATCAGCATAGCACATTTCCCGGGCAAAAAAGCCCGAAACCATGTCCGGGGCAAGAAAAAAGTTAGGCACGCCGCAAACTTGCAGCGTGCCTGTTTTTCGTTAGGAGCATGTCCGTCTGTAAACCGCCACTGTGGAGTCATCTTCCTCCACATGCATTGTTGTTTCCAGCGTGAATCCATGATGCTTGAGCACCCTTTGGGACGCAGTGTTTTCAGGGTCCATGATTCCCCGAACCACGGTCAGATCAGGAATCCTCTGCGCCTGCTCCAACAGCTGCGCCACCATCTCCGTGGCATACCCCCGGTTCCAATACTCCGGCAGCACCATATACTCCAGTTCCGCGCCTTCCTCCCGCTCCCACAGGGCAGCAAGACCGATAAACGCCTGATCCTCCCGGCGGTAGGCCAGGTAATTCCCGGAGTTGGGATGCTCCTGATTATAGGACAGCATATAGGCGAAATAGCCCTCCGCCTCCGTCTGGGTAAAAATCCGTCCCATGTCCATTTTCATAACCTGCTCATTGAAAGCCAGCTGCGCAAACAGCCGAAAATCTTCCTCGCAGCGGATTCGTACAAGCTCCAGCTGACGTTTCATTTCTCTTCTCCCATCTGTTTCCCTTTACAAGCCGCGGCTTTGTTCACTCCGCACTGCCACCTTTCCCCCGATTGCCCCGTCAATGAGCCGCAGGAGCTGATCCCGATCCTCATTGAGGGTGCCCTTCAGGGGCAGATAGTTGGAGGCGTGATCCGAGGTGAAATGCATGCCGGAAACATTCAGATTCCGGATCAGCTCGGCAGTTTCCAGGAGGCTTTCCTTGGCGGAGAGCACCTGGAACTCCCCGCGAAGCGCCTGATTGCCCAGCTTTGTGCCCTCTACCGGGGTATAGTTCATGGCGGAGAGATGATTGGGCTGCATTTCGTTGACGATTTTCGCCGTCTCCCGGGCATTTTCCATGGACAGCGGCTTTCCGCCCAGGCCAATGAGGATAATGCCCCACAGGTCGATGCCTGCGTTCCGAAGCCGCAGTCCCGCCTCCAGCATCTGGGCGCGGGTAACGCCCTTATTGGTGGATTTCAGCAGAGACTCCATGCCCGTTTCGATGCCAAGATAGGCCCGGCCCAGTCCCGCTTCGTGGAGCAGCTTCAGCTCCTCCGGGGTTTTGCTCAGGGTGCTTTTTGGCCCGGCATAGGTGGAAATCAGCCGGCAATGGGGAAAATCCTGTTTGATCTCCCGTAAGATCTCCAGCAAATCCTCCGTTTTCATGGCAATGGCGTCGCCGTCGCAGAGGAACACCTTTTCAAACTGATTATAAAAGGCAGCGGCCTCCCGAATGTCCCCAATAATATCCTCCAGGGGACGCACCCGGAACTTCTTACCCTTATACATGCCGCAGAACGTACAGCCGTTGTGACTGCATCCAATGGTAGCCTGCACCAGAAAGCTCCGCCATTCTCCGGGCGGACGGTAAACCGGCGGTTCGTATTCGATCATTTGTATCCCTCCAAAATTTCCTCCAGCGCACCGGTCAGCGCGTCCATTTCCTCGGGGGTGCCGATGGTGATGCGCAGGAATTCGTGGATCCGGGGCTTATTGAAGTACCGCACCAATACCCCCCGCTCTCTCAGCTTTTGGAACAGCTCCTGACCGGGTACCCCCGGGTGGCTGGCGAACACAAAATTCGCCTTGGAGGGCAGCACCGTAAAGCCCATATTTTTTAATTTCCCGACGGTGATTTCGCGGGTATTCGACACCCGGGAGCAGGTATCATCCATATAGACCCGATCCTCCACAGCCGCCTGTGCCGCAGCCAGCGCCATCCGGTCCAGGGTATAGGAGTTCACGGAGTTTTTCACGGTGTTCAGCGCCGCAATCAGATCCGGGCAGCCAAAGGCAAAGCCGATGCGCATGCCTGCAAGGCTCCGGGATTTGGAGCAGGTCTGCACCACCAGCAGGTTGTGGTATTTCCCGATCAGCGGAACGGCGCTCTCCGCGCCAAAGTCCACATAGGCCTCGTCCACAATCACCACGTGATCGGGATTCGCCTTTAGGATGCCCTCAATCTCCGAAAGGGATACGGCCATGCCGGTGGGAGCATTGGGATTGGTGAGCACCACGGTGCCGTCGTTTTTGCACAGCTCCTCCAGAGGAATGGAGAAATCCTCCCGCACCGGTACAATCCGGGTGTTGTTGCCGAAAAATGCGGCGTACACCGGATAGAAGCTATAGGTGATATCCGGGAAAATGGCAGGGTTATTCTCGTCCATAAATGCCAGATAGGAAAAGGCCAAAATCTCGTCGGAGCCGTTGCCCACGAACACCTGCTCCGGAGAAAGCCCCTGCTGCTGTGCCAAAGCGGTACGGAGCTGGAGGCAGTCCGGGTCCGGATACAGCCTAAGGTCGGACATTGCCACGTTTTTCAGGGCCTCCTGGACTCTGGGCGACGGAGGATAGGGATTTTCGTTGGTGTTGAGCTTTACATAGCGGCGATCCTTGGGCTGCTCGCCGGGAATATAAGGCTCGGTGTTCTGAATCCGCTTGGCCCAATACTGTTTGTTCATTCTACGCCACTCCTTCTGTCACTGTTGCGCTGAATTACGCGCAGAAAGGTTTTCCCATACATTTGATATTTCACCGGACTGACGCCGGGAATTTCCATCATTTCATGCTCGTTCTGGGGCTTGCTCACCGCCATGGCCTGGAGGCTGCGGTCGGTGAAAATCAGCTCCGGCGGCAGACCTGCCTTTTCCGCAAAATCCAGCCGGACGCTCTTGAGCATTTCGTAGAGACTCCGCTCGGTCTTTTGCGGCCGGACAGCCGGCTTGGCAAGGGCCGCGGCAATGTGCTTCCTTGCACGGCAGTTGCCGCAGTTATCACACCGAAGGGGCGAATCCTCCCCGAAATAGTCCAGGATGTAATGCCGGAGACAGCCGGAGGTAAAGCAGTACTGCTTCATCTGCTCCAGCTTATCGAACTCAATCTTCCGCCGCTGAGCCACTGCCTGGGGTCCGCCCTCGTTGCCCTCGGTGGAATTGTTGATGAAGAACTCGGCGGTATGGACGTCCCCTGCCCCGTAGAGCAGCAGGCATTCGGCCTTGGAACCGTCCCGTCCCGCCCGTCCTGCCTCCTGATAATAGGCTTCCATGTTTTTTGGCATGTTGTAGTGGACCACATAGGCAACGTTCTGCTTGTCGATGCCCATACCAAAGGCATTGGTGGCCACCATAACCTTCACCTTGTCATAGAGAAAGGCCGTCTGCCCATCTCGCCGCTCTTCCTCCTCCAGTCCCGCATGGTATCGGGCCGCGGAAATGCCGTTGTCCCGCAGCAGCTCCGTGACCTTTTCCACATTTTTTCGGGTGGAGCAGTAGACAATGCCGCTCTCGTCCCGATGCTGGGCGATGAACTCTAACAGCGCAGCCTTTTTGTCCGTGGGCTTTAGCACCCGGAAAAACAGATTCTCCCGGTTAAAGCCCGTCACCGCAATCTCCGGCTCCCGCAGCTTCAGGTGGCACAGGATATCCTCCCGTACCGCCGGAGTCGCCGTGGCCGTAAAGGCAGCCAATACCGGGCGGGATGGCAGCATTTCCACAAACGGTGCGATATTCATATAGGACGGACGGAAATCATGGCCCCACTGGGAGACGCAATGGGCCTCGTCCACCGCCACCAGCGAAATGGGCACCGATGCGGCAAAGCTCTGGAATTCCCCAGTGACCAGCCGTTCCGGGGCCACATAGATGATTTTGTACATGCCTTTTCGGGCATTGTCCAGGGCCTTTAGATACTGCTTATAGCTCAGGGACGAGTTGAGATAGGCCCCGGCGATCCCCGCAGCCTTCAGCGCCCGAACCTGATCCTGCATCAGCGAAATCAGCGGCGACACCACCAGGGTAATCCCAGGCAGCAGCAGCGCCGGAATCTGATAGCAAATGGACTTGCCTGCGCCGGTTGGCATAATCCCCAATGCGTCCTTCCCGGACAAAATGGCGGAAATCAGCGTTTCCTGCGCCCCGCGAAAGGAGGAATAGCCAAAATGCTCATAGAGAAGTGCCTTTGCCTGCCCGAGAGGTTCATTCCTCTGCATGGCGGATCTCCTTAATATTTTTCTCCAGCTTGGATCGGGCGCCCATGACCTCATGGCCGCAGCCCAGGCATTTCAGACGAAAATCCATGCCCGTGCGCAATACCTTCCACTCCCTGGAGCCGCAGGGATGGGGCTTTTTCATAATCAGGGTATCCCCCAGACGTACATCCATTGTTTGTCACCTCAACTGTATAGTTTCTCCTTCTGTCGGCAACAATAGGACCGAAGGAGGGATTCCATTGTCGATTACCATTACCTGTAAGTTTGACAGTCCCGCTGCCGCAAAGCAGGCGGCCCAGCGGCTCCGTCGCCGGGGCTACATGGTTTCCAGCAAGCAGAAGCCCCTGGACATTCCAGCCGATCCCCTGCTGGTGGCCTATCCCTATGGCATGACCGGCGGAAGCACTGCCGGAAACAGCCTGATGGG
>CAVEIY010000120.1:0-6356 GCA_963615825.1 Flexilinea sp. | reverse complement strand
CATCTTAATCTTGCCATAGTCGATGTCCACGATATGGGTGCAGACGGTGTTGAGGAAATAGCGGTCATGGCTGACCACGATGACCATGCCCTCAAAGTCCAGGAGAAAGTCCTCCAGCCACTCGATGGA
Organism: Flexilinea sp.; assembly: GCA_963615825.1. Classification (GTDB taxonomy): domain Bacteria; phylum Bacillota; class Clostridia; order Oscillospirales; family Oscillospiraceae; genus HGM13006. The sequence continues at coordinate 6,227 of CAVEIY010000120.1, read as the reverse complement.
GGCGTTATCCAGGTTGTTGGTCGGCTCGTCCAGCATGACGATATCGGGATTGCCGAACAGCGCCTGTGCCAGCAGCACCTTTACCTTGTCGCGGCCGTCCATATCGGCCATGAGCTTTTCGTGGTCCTCCACGGGAATGCCAAGGCCCTGGAGCATCCGGGATGCGTCGGACTCTGCCTCCCAGCCGCCCAGCTCGGCAAACTCTGCCTCCAGCTCTGCCGCCAGAATGCCGTCCTCGTCGGAGAAGTCCTCTTTTTCGTAGAGCGCATCCTTCTGCTTGCCGATGTCATAGAGCTTCTGGTTGCCCATAATCACGGTGTCCAGTACGGTATAGGCGTCGTATTGGAACTGGTCCTGCTTCAAAACGGACATCCGCACGCCGGGCTTCACGTCCACATGACCGTCGGTGGACTCAATGGCGCCGGAGAGAATTTTCAGCAGAGTGGACTTGCCTGCACCGTTGGCACCGATGATGCCATAGCAGTTGCCGGGGTTAAATTGCAGATCGGCGTTTTTAAACAGCACGCTGCCGCCATATTGCACGCCGAGATTGGTTACTGTAATCATTTTATCATCCTTATTCAAAAAATCGCTGCAATTATAACACGTTTTCGGTGATAAAGGAAGTTGTTTCTTCCAAAATTCCATGATATATTATTTTGAGGTAACATCTTGTAAAGCTGTCTGCGGGCTGCGACCAAGCTTTGCTGTCGGAAATGCGCCCAATTTTTTTGACATACACAAAGTATGCCTGCGAAAAACTGCCTTTTTCCGATGCAAGAGCTTTGGCTGAATCTCCTTTGATATTTATGCGGTATTGCCCGAAAAAGAAGGAATGGTGTGGGAGCGAATGCTGTTTAATTCAATCAAGTTTCTTGTATTTTTCCCGATTGTTGTGCTTTTGTATTTTCTAATTCCATCTAAATTCAAACATATCTGGCTGCTGGCAACCAGCTATTTCTTTTATATGTGTTGGAATGCCAAGTACATTTTGCTGATTCTCTTTTCAACGGTTGTCACTTACCTTTCCGGTCTGGGTCTGGAAGCGGTCAAATCTGCTTCATTTTCTCGCGTCAAACAAGCCACAGTGAAAAAGCTGATCGTACTGGTCTGTGTCGCGCTAAATCTAGTGGTGCTGTTTTCCTTCAAGTATTTTTCCGGATTTCTTACGCTGCTCTCTGCGGCATTCCTTCGTCTGCATATCCAACTGCATGTTCCTTCGTTCGACATTGTACTTCCGGTGGGAATCTCTTTCTACACCTTTCAAGCACTCAGCTATACAATCGACGTATGCCGTGAGAATATTCATGCCGAAAAGAATTTCTTATACTATGCGTTATTTGTTTCCTTTTTCCCGCAGTTGGTTGCCGGTCCAATTGAACGCTCCGGCAATCTCCTGAAGCAGCTGCATGTCCCTCACAGATTTCAGTTTGAACGCGCCAAAGACGGTCTGCTTTTGATGATGTGGGGCTTTTTTTTAAAAATTGTACTGGCTGACCGCATTGCAATTTTTGTAGATACGGTTTACGGCAGCTACATGGACTATGGCGGCTGGTATTTGATCGTTGCAACGCTACTCTTTGCGGTTCAGATTTACTGTGACTTTGGCGGTTATTCCGTCATTGCCATGGGAACTGCTGAAATACTTGGCATCGAGCTGATGGACAACTTTCATGCCCCCTATCTTACTACTTCAATTGCGGAATTCTGGCGAAACTGGCATATTTCTCTGACATCCTGGTTTAAAGACTATATGTACATTCCGTTGGGCGGCAGCCGAAAAGGAAAATGCAGAAAGTATATCAACAAGCTAATTGTTTTCCTTTCCAGCGGTCTATGGCACGGAGCTGATTTCTCCTTTGTGATATGGGGTGGTCTAAACGGTCTCTATCAGGTGATTGGCGAGGTGCTGCAGCCCATTCGGGATCGTTTTATCCAGCTTTTTTCGCTCAATCGTGAAAATGCTTCGCATAAGCTGCTTTGCGGCTGCTTTTGCTTCCTGCTGGTGGACTTTTCCTGGATCTTTTTCCGTGCCAGTACCGTCCAGGAAGCTTTTTGTATCATCCGCCAGATGTTTGCCGTTCGTAATCCGTTTATTTTAATGGACGGTTCTCTTTTCCAGTGCGGTCTTAGCTGCAAGAGCTTTTGTCTCATGCTGCTCAGCATTGGTCTTTTGCTGTTTGCAGACAGCTTTAAACGCCGCGGCATTGCACTTCGAAAGGTCATTACTGCACAAGACAGCTGGTTTCAGTGTGTTTTCATTGCGGTGTCCATTGCGGCAATTATGACCTTTGGCATCTGGGGACCGGCTTATGATCAGACCAGCTTTATCTATTTTCAATTTTAGAGGAATATAAAATGAAACGAAACCGTTCGATTATCCTATCTTGCTGCATCACGCTTTTGCTGCTTTGCCTGCTTCTTTGTGCGCTGCAGCAGGTCGTGAAGCTGAAAACAAGTGACATACAGTTTGACGCATTTTATCAATCTGAGGAGAATTTTGACGTGCTGTTCCTTGGTACCAGCCATGTTATGAACGGCATTTCTCCCATGGATCTTTGGGAGCAGAACGGCATTGTCGCCTACAACCTTGCAACGCCAGGGTGCAGAATTGCTACGTCCTATTGGACGCTGAAAAATGCCTTGGATTACACGACCCCTAAGGTGGTTGTCCTGGATTGCGCCTACCTGCTGGACGACAAAATCAATACCAACATCAACTACAGCCATAGACTTTTTGACGCAATGCCGCTGACCGGAACAAAGCTGCAAGCACTCAACGATTTGGTTGAGAGTCGTTCTGCTCGCTTGTCCTTTCTGTTTCCCTTCTTTATCTATCATAGCCGTTGGGATGAACTCACGATGTCAGATTTCTATTTTGATACGTATTACGGAACCATGGGCTTTTCCGGTCAAGTTACTGTGGAGCCAACTGAAATCCCGTACTTTTCGCTTCAGTCAGGCGCCGATATCAGCAATGTGAGCACAGAATATCTCCAAAAAATCATTCAGCTATGCAAGACGCAGAATATTTCTCTGGTTTTAACCTTTTTACCCTTCAACGCCAGCGAAGCTTCTCAAAATGATGCTGCTTATGTGGCTGCAATGGCGCAGGAATACGGTCTTGATTGGATCGATCCCAACACGCTTTCTGAAATCATCAATCCGGATATAGACTTTGCAAATAATTATGAGGACAACGCGCACATCAATCTTTCCGGTGCGCACAAGCTTTCATACTATATCGGAAGCTATTTGGCATCCCATTATAACCTCCCGGATCATCGTGAGGACTCAGCCTATGCTGCCTGGAATGAATATCATGCTGTTTACCGGGAAGCCAAACAGCAGTACCTCACCGCACAGACCTACGCCTCCTCCTATCTGATGCTGCTGGCAGATCGTGACTTCGATCTTGTGCTAAGTGTCCAGGATTCCTCTCTTTGGGACAATCCCGCATACGCCGAATTGCTGGACAATCTGGGAATTGATTCGGAGCAGGTTTCAGACAATACAAAGACCATTGTTATTTCCGGATCAGATCGCACAGTCAATTATTTTCATAGTCCCTGTTCCGCCGGAGCAAGCTTTGATACCGCTATTGGTTCCATCTCTATTCAGCCCGGCGAAAATACCGAAAACGTTCTGCGGTTGGACTCTGGTGAAATTTGCAGTTTTGCATCGTCAGATGATTCGACGGCGGTTTCCGTGGTTGTGATCGATCACAGCACCAAAGCTTTTGTAGATCAGGTTTCCTTCAGCAAAATGTCTGCGGATATCAAGCTGATGCGGGACTAGATGGTGTGATTTGTGACGTGATCCCCTGGAAATTTAACCTTGAAACTTTAATTTATGAGGAGTGCGTATTATGGAAATCATGCGGGCAAAGCTCATGAGCCTTTCTGTTTATAAAAATATTCTGGAGACGGAGCCGGTGCAGGCGCTGCTGCGGCTGACCCAGGCCAAAACTGCCGACGGCTTGATTCAGGGCTATACCGACCTGGTGTACAGCGTCTGGAATGCTGGGTTTTCCACGCTGCCGGAGTGCATTGCCTGGCACCTCAAATACGACGAGAGCTTTATTGGAAACGCCATTGCAGCGGGCACGGCGCCGGACTATATGAAGGATGCCGCGGCCATGGATATCCGGCGGCTGTCCAGCATTTCCATGCTGTCCTGTGCGGGACTCAAGCGGAATATTGCGTCGGCCTGTTCCCGGCTGGGGGAGGAGTTTGCCTCCATCGTTCAGAATCTGGCGGAGCTGCCCATGGGCGAGAGCTTTGACGAGGAGGATATCTTTGAGAGCTACCGGAAAAACGGCTGCGGACGGTTTGCGCTGGGCCGTGCCTTCCACTGGGAGAAGGGACAGCTGAGCCAGGTGGAGCATTCTGACCCCATTGGCCAGGATGACATGATCGGCTATGAGTTCCAGCGGAATGCGGTGATCGAAAATACCCGGGTGATGCTCTCCGGCAAGCCCACCAACAACGTCCTGCTCTACGGCGACAGCGGCACCGGAAAATCCGCCACGGTGAAGAGCCTGGTGAACATTCCGGAGTTCTATAACCTGCGCCTGATTGAGATTGCAAAGAACTCTCTGGATGAGCTGACGGAGCTGATCCGCACCATCTCGCACCACACCCAGAAGTTCATTATTTATATCGACGACCTGTCCTTTGAGCAGGAGGACAAGGGCTTCTCTGCCCTGAAAACGGCATTGGAGGGGGGCCTGGAGCGCCGTCCGGACAATGTTGCCATCTATGTGACCTCCAACCGGCGGCATATGATCCGGGAGAGCTTCTCGGACCGTCAGGGGGACGATGTACACGCCCGGGAGACGCTGGAGGAGCGCACCAGTCTTTCCGAGCGGTTTGGACTGCGGCTTTCCTATCTGGCGCTGGATAAAAAGCGCTATCAGGATATGGTTCTCAGCCTGTGCCACCGGATGAACCTGCCCATTCCCGACAGTCAGATTCTGGTGGAGGCCAACCGCTGGGAGATTCAGCATGGCAGCCGAACCCCCAGAGTGGCGGTGCAGCTGGTGGAAAAATTAGCAGGCGAACATCAAGACTGCTAAAAATTCATAATTTATTCATAGTTCGCTCTTGCAATATGGGAAAAAAGGACTATAATAGGGTTAGCACTCAGAAGAAAAGAGTGCTAACCCTTATTTCATAAACAACTAGATTGATATATTGAAGGATGTGCTTTTATCATGGAAAAGAAACAGTTTCAAGCGGAGTCCAAGCGTCTGTTGGACCTGATGATTAACTCCATCTACACCCATAAGGAGATTTTCCTCCGTGAGATTATCTCCAACGCCTCCGATGCCATCGACAAGCTGGCCTATCTGAGCCTTACCGAGGACACGGGCCTGAGCCGCAGCGATTTCCAGATTCGTCTGACAGCCGATAAGGATGCCCGTACCCTGACTATCTCCGATAACGGCATCGGCATGACCGCAGAAGAGCTGGAGAACAACCTGGGCACCATCGCAAAGTCCGGCTCCCTCCAGTTTAAGGAGGACATGAAGAAGGCGGAGAATCCCGATCAGGCGGTGGATATCATCGGTCAGTTCGGCGTTGGCTTCTATTCCGCCTTTATGGTGGCCGATCATGTGAAGGTTGTCACCAAGAAATATGGCAGCGATCAGGCCTATGAGTGGGAGTCCGACGGGGCAGACGGCTATACCATCACCCCCTGTGACAAGGATTCCGTTGGTACCGACGTGATTCTCAAGCTCAAGGAGAACACCGAGGATGAGGAATATGACCGCTATCTGGCTCAGTATACCCTGGAGAGCCTGGTCAAGAAGTATTCCGACTATATCCGCTATCCCATCCGCATGAACGTTACCGCCTCCCGCCCTGTGGAGAAGGAGGACGAAAACGGCGAGAAAAAGACCGAATATGAGGAGTATACCGAGGACAAAACCCTGAACTCCATGGTGCCCATCTGGCAGAAGAACAAGGATGAGGTCACAGACGAGGAATACGACCAGTTCTATCAGGATAAGTTCAGCGACTATGAGAAGCCTGCGCTGCGGATCAATGCCAGCGTGGAGGGTGCTGTGACCTATAAGGCGCTGCTGTATGTTCCCTCCCGCGCACCCTATGATTTCTACTCCAAGGAGTATAAGAAGGGACTCCAGCTCTACTCCAACGGCGTGCTGATTATGGAGAACTGCGAGGATCTGCTGCCCGATTACTTCTGCTTTGTCAAGGGCA
>CAVEIY010000119.1:5705-6412 GCA_963615825.1 Flexilinea sp. | reverse complement strand
TAATCGCAATGGCACATCCGATCAGTGATCTTATGGGCACCACCATGGAGAAAATTCGCAGCATGATGGACGCCAATACCGTAGTAGGGAAGCCCATCGAGGCTGCCGGGGTCACCGTGATCCCGATTTCTAAAATCTCTCTGGGCTATGCTTCCGGCGGCTCTGATTTCGCCCAGAAGAATCAGAAGCCAGACCATGACAATTCCTTTGGCGGCGGAGCAGGCATGGGCGTGACCATTACCCCCATCAGCTTCCTGGTGATTCAGGGGGAATCCGTCCGTGTGGTTTCGGTCGATCAGCCTGCTTCTACTGCGGTGGATCGGGTGATGGATCTGGTACCCGGTGTGGTCGATAAGGTCGGCGCGATCATCGACAAAAGAAAGGGAAATCCCGACGATTCGGCAGAACCTCAGGAATAAGATCTTGTCTCTGCGGCATACTGTTACCGGTGATGAAAGATGAAACAGTATGTCATAACAGTGGTGCTGTTGGCGCTGTGCTGCATGACCCCGGCGAAAGCCCTGAGTGTGTCTGCCCACAGCGCCATTTTAATGGATGCAGATACCGGACAGGTGCTCTATGAAAAGAATGCGCAGGAAAAAAGTCTCATTGCATCCACAACGAAAATCATGACAGCGCTGGTGGTGCTGGAGCAGGGAGAGCTTGATGAGACGGTCTGCGTTCCGGCTGAAGCGGTGGGCATTGAA
>CAVEIY010000119.1:0-5671 GCA_963615825.1 Flexilinea sp. | reverse complement strand
GGCCGGGGAAGAGCTGACGGTTCGGCAGTTGCTCTACGGTATGATGCTGTCCTCCGGCAATGACGCGGCGGTGGCGCTGGCGCTTCATACCGACGGCAGCATTGAAGCCTTTGCTCAGAGAATGAACGAAAAAGCTCAGGCATTGGGGCTAAAGCATACCAGCTTTGCCAATCCCAACGGACTGGACAGCGAGGAAAACTATTCGACTGCTCAGGATCTGGCGAAAATTACCCAGGCAGCGCTGAATACACCGGGGTTTATCGAAATTGTCTCCGCGAAAACCATTCAGTGCGGTGCGCATTACCTGGTGAACCACAATAAGCTCCTGTGGCAGTATGACGGTGCGCTGGGAGTAAAAACCGGCTATACGAAAAAGGCTGGACGGATTTTGGTAGGCGCTGCCGAACAAAAGGGACGGCGGCTGATTTCTGTTACCATCAATGCGCCGGACGATTGGCAGGACCATAAGGCCATGCTGGATGAGGGCTTCTCCCGCTATCAGCTGCAAACGGTTTTGGCTCAGGGACAGCAGGTTGGGGCGCTCCCGATCATGTCCGGCGCGGCTCCGGCGGTTCCGGTAGTTGCGGCAAAGGAGCTGACCGCTTATTTATTGCCGGAGGAACAGGCGAGAATTACCGTGGGCCTGCCGCTTTTTGCCTATGCGCCGGTGGAAGCGGGGCAGGAGGTTGGCACCGCACAGGTGTGGCTGGGAGAAAAGCAGCTGGGAACCGTACCGGTTATGACCGGGGCGGGATGCCCGGAAATGGAGCCGAAGAAGGGAGGAAAAACCATGCAGGAACGCGTGCAAAAGATTTTATCCGCCATGGGAGTTGCATCACGCCGCAAGGCGGAGGAATATATCCGTCAGGGAAGAGTCGCGGTCAACGGGCAAACGATTTGCCTGGGCGACACCGCAGATGCGGCTCTTGACGAGATTGCTCTGGACGGAATGCCCCTCCAGAAGCCCGCTGGCCGGGTGTACATCCTACTCAATAAGCCCCGGGGCTATGTGACCACCATGCAGGACGAAAAGGGGCGGAAAAACGTTTCCATGCTGGTTTCCTGCGGCACCAGAGTCTATCCGGTGGGACGGCTGGATATGGATTCCGAGGGGCTGCTCCTTATGACCAATGACGGAGATTTTGCCAACAAAATGCTCCATCCGGCCCATGAAGTGGACAAAACCTATGAGGTTTGGGTCAAAAAATGTACCCAAGAGGGCGTTCGTAACATGACAGCGCCGATGGTGATTGACGGCTACCGGATTCGTCCGGCACAGGTGGAGCTATTATGGAAGAACAAGGACGATGCAAAGCTCCGAGTGACCATCCATGAGGGGCGAAACCGTCAGATCCGGAAAATGGCGGCCCAGTGCGGTATGACCGTCACAAGGCTGAGACGGGTGCAGGAGGGGAGCCTTTCGCTGGGGAAACTTCCTGTGGGACAATGGAGATATCTGACAGAAAATGAGATTTCCATGCTGTAGATGATTAAAATGCATGAAAATATTGAATTCTTGCAAAAAAGAACTTGCAAAATTTCGCTGAGTGTAGTACCATAACCGGGAATACAGCAGTACAGTGCTGTGCTGCTCACGGAGGCGTATGAGATGACCAGCGATATTTTGACACTGATCCAGAATGGCATGGTCCATTTTTCCAAGGGTCAGAAACTGATTGCAAACTATATTATGAATTCCTATGATAAAGCGGCGTTTATGACCGCAAGCAAGCTCGGCAAAACCGTCAATGTCAGCGAGTCCACGGTGGTACGGTTTGCAGTGGAGCTTGGTTATGACGGATATCCGTCGATGCAGAAGGCGCTGCAGGAAATGATTCGCAACAAGCTTACCTCGGTGCAGCGGATTGAGGTAGCCAATGACCGTTTCGGCAACCAGGAAATCCTCTCCATGGTGCTCCAGTCCGACATTGAAAAGATCCGTACAACCCTGGAGGAAGTGGACAAGACCGCATTCCAGGGGGCGGTGGACTCCATTCTGGCTGCCAAGACCATCTATATCCTGGGCGTTCGCAGCTCGGCGGCCATTGCAACGTTTTTGAGCTTTTACTTCAACCTGATGTTCGATAATGTCAAGCACATCCACACCTCCTCCAATGCCGAAATGTTTGAGCAGATGATTCGCATTGACAAGGACGACGTGGTCATCGGCATCAGCTTTCCCCGGTACTCCAGCCGTACCGTAAAGGCCATGAAGTTCGCCTATGACCGCGGCGCAACGGTCATTGCGCTGACGGATTCTCTGGCTGCCCCCATTGCCCGGAATGCCACCCATACGCTCATCGCCATGAGCGACATGGTTTCGCTGGTGGACTCCCTGGTTGCGCCCCTGAGCGTGGTCAATGCGCTGATTGTGGCCTGCAGCTACCGGAAGGAAGAGGCAATCTCCAAGACCTTTGCCAACCTGGAGGAAATCTGGGACGAGTATGGGGTCTATGAAAAGGTGGACGACCTTGGCGGCGTATGATGTGATCGTCATAGGCGGCGGGGCTGCCGGGATGTTCTCGGCGGCTACCGCCGCTTTTGCCGGCTCCAGGGTGCTGCTGCTGGAGAAAGCAGATCGCTTCGGCTGGAAGCTGTCCATTACCGGCAAAGGACGCTGCAATGTCACCAATCACTGTCCCTGGGAGGATGTGCTGAAAAACGTTCCCACCAATCCGCGTTTTCTCTACTCCGTGATGGACCGGTTTCCGCCGGAAAAAGCCATGTCGGTATTTGAAGAAATGGGAGTACCGCTGAAAACGGAGCGCGGAAACCGGGTGTTCCCGGTTTCGGATCGGGCAGGAGACGTGGTGGCAGCATTGAAGAACAACTTGCAGCGTGCGGGGGTTTCCTGTATCCAGGAGACGGTTACGGGTCTTACCGTATCGGACGGACATATCACCGGTGTTGCAACAACCCGGCGGTCCTATTCTGCCCCCAAAGTGATCCTTGCTACCGGCGGAAAAAGCTATCCCAGAACCGGCTCCACCGGCGACGGCTATCGGATGGCGCAGCAGGTGGGGCACACCGTTACGCCCATCAGTGGATCGCTGGTGCCCCTGGAAATTGCCGGAGGAGAATGCCGGAAGCTGCAGGGACTTTCCCTCCGCAATGTGGGGCTAAAGCTATGGGGCAAGGGGAAAAAGCCGCTGTATGAGGATCAGGGCGAGCTGCTGTTTATGCCCTATGGATTGTCCGGACCGATTATTTTAAGCGCCAGCGCCCATATGGAGGAGAAAAAAGCGCCCTTTACCCTGGAGCTGGATCTGAAGCCTGCGCTGGACGAAAAAAAGCTGGACGCCAGAATTTTGCGGGATTTTGCCGAAAAGCAGAACGAGACAATTTATGAGGGTATCCGCGGACTGCTGCCTAAGGATATGGTACCGCTGATTTTGGACCGGGCGGGAATTCCTACCAATACCCCGGTGCATGAGATTACCAAGGAGCAGCGGAGACGGATTTTGGAAACGCTAAAGCACCTGAAATTCACCGTTGCAGAAAAACGACCGGTGGAGGAGGCCATTATCACCCACGGGGGTGTGAAGGTCTCTGAGGTGGACCCGAAAACCATGGAGTCAAAGAAATGTCCCGGCCTGTATTTCGCCGGAGAGATTTTGGATGTGGACGCCTACACCGGCGGCTTTAACCTGCAGATTGCCTGGGCGACGGCCTGGGCGGCGGGAACTTCCTGTGGCAAAAATCCGCAGGATATGGTATAGTAGTGGGCGTGAATACAAATAGGGCAATACCGCATGGAATGTCAGAAACCCAAAACGATTTGCGATGATATTGCCCCAAAATAGAAAGTGTGTGATAGAAATGAAAAAGTTTTACTCCGTTGCTATCGACGGCCCCTCCGGCGCTGGAAAAAGTACCATTGCAAAGGCTGCGGCCAAGGCGCTGGGCTTTGTGTATCTCGATACCGGCGCAATTTATCGGACGGTGGCATGGCATATTACCATGATGGGCATTGGACCCAAGGATACGGACCATGTGCCCATGCTGCTGGACGACGCCAACATCAAGATCGACTTCCGGGAGGACGGTCAGCACATGATCCTCAACGGGAAGGACATCACCGGTGAGCTTCGTACCCCGGAGATCAGTGCGTGCGCCTCCAAGGTAGCCGCGCTGTCCTGTGTGCGGGATTTCCTCTTGGATCTCCAGCGGGATCTGGCCAAGCAGCACAATATCATCATGGACGGACGGGATATCGGCACCGTGGTGCTGCCCAATGCGTCCCTTAAAATCTATCTGACGGCTTCCGCCGAAAAGCGTGCCCAGCGCCGGTATGAGGAATATCTCCAGAAGGGGCAGAAGGCTACCTATGAGGAGGTTTTGGCCGATCAGAAGCAGCGGGATTATGACGATTCCCACCGGAAAATTGCACCTCTGAAAAAGGCTGCCGACGCGATTTTGGTGGACACCTCCGAGCTGACGCTCCAGGAGTCCATCGACACCGTGGTTCAGCTCATGCAGGAGAAATTGGGACTATGACGGAAAAAAAGTGGTATAAATTCTTCTACGCTATTGTCTGGCCCTTTATCATGCTGTTTTATCCCATGAAGTTCATCGGTAAGGAAAACATCCCCGAGGGCGGCGCATTGGTGTGTGCCAACCATTCCTCGGCAGTGGACCCGTTTTTCCTGGCCTTTGCTCTGGGGCGGAACCGGCAGATTCGCGCCATGGCAAAGGAATCGCTGCTGAATATCTTCTTCATTGGCAAGATTCTAAAGCTGGTGGGTACCTTTGGGGTTCGCCGGGGCGCATCGGACATTCACGCGGTGAAATATGCCCTGGAGGAACTGAAAAAGGGCGAGTATGTGGTGCTGTTTCCCGAAGGCACCCGGGTCAAATCCCGGGAAGAGGGGGAGCCGAAAACCGGTGCTGCCATGCTGGCCTGTCGAACCGGCGTGAACGTACTGCCGGTGTACATCCCCATGCACAAAAAGCCCTTTCGGATCAACCGGGTCTACATTGGAAAGCCTTACAAAATGATTCCCGAGGGAAAGCACGCCACAGCCAAGGATTACGACGTATTTACCGCGGATCTGATGGATCGGATTTATGATCTGGGGGACGGCGTATGAGAGTAGAGATTGCAAAGACCGCCGGCTTCTGTCCCGGGGTCAAACGCGCCGTGGATATGGTGGAGGAAGCGGCCCACAGTGGCGTTCCCACCGTGACCTATGGCCCGATTATCCATAATCACCATGTGGTGGAGCGGTTTGCTTCCATGGGAGTCCAGGAAATCTCCCATTTTTCGGAGGTCACGCCGGGAACCCAGGTGATTATTCGGAGCCACGGGGTGTCCCGGGCGGTCTATGAGGGGTTGGAGCGGCAGGGGGCCGTGATTCGCGACGCCACCTGTCCCTATGTCAAGCGCATTCATCAGATTGTTTCCCAGGGATCCGAGCAGGGGAGAACCCCTATCATTATCGGCATTCCCACCCATCCCGAGGTGGAGGCCATTGCAGGCTGGTGCAGCGATCCCCACGTCTTTGAAAACGCGGAGGAGCTGGAAAAATGGCTGCTGGAGGAACCGGACCGGCAGCAAATGCCGCTGATTGTGGTTTCTCAGACCACCAGCACAGAAAAGTTATGGAAAAACTGTACGGAAACTATAAAAAAGCTATGTACAAACTGCGAAATCTTTGATACAATATGTAGT
>CAVEIY010000118.1:0-6468 GCA_963615825.1 Flexilinea sp. | reverse complement strand
AGCTGGAGGAATTGGAGGCCGCTTATCCGCAGTTTGCACAGACGGATTCTCCTACGAAAAGAGTGGGAGGCGAGGCGCTGTCCCAGTTCCAGCCGGTGGTCCATGAGGTGCCGCTGGAGAGCCTTCAGGATGTGTTTTCCTTTGCAGAGCTGGAGGAATTTGACCAGCGGATTTCGGAGGAAGCGCCGGATCGCCAATACAGCGTGGAGCCGAAGGTGGACGGCTTGTCGGTGGCACTGGAATATCTGGACGGTGTGTTTGTTCGAGGAGCAACCCGAGGCGACGGTAACGTGGGCGAGGATGTGACGGAAAACCTGAAAACCATCCGCTCCATTCCGCTGAAGCTGGAGGATGCGCCCCATCGGCTGATTGTCCGGGGCGAGGTGTTTATGCCCAAAAAGGTATTCCGGGCGCTGAATGAAAAGCGGGAGGCCCAGGGGCAGAGCTTGTTTGCCAATCCCAGAAATGCGGCTGCCGGAAGCCTGCGGCAGCTGGATCCGAAGATTGCATCAAAGCGCCAGCTGGACATTCTGGTGTTCAATCTCCAGCTCTGCGAGGGGCGGACCTTTGAAAGCCATACCGAGAGTCTGGATTACCTGAAAAGCCTGCGGTTTAAGGTGATTCCCTATACCCTCTGCGAAACTAAGGCGGAAATCGAATCGCGGATTACGGCCATCAACGAGGGGAGGGAGGACTTCTCCTTTGACATTGACGGCGCGGTAGTAAAGGTCAACAGCCTTGCGGAGCGGCAGAGATTTGGCAGCACCGCAAAGTTCCCACGCTGGGCCTGTGCCTATAAATATCCTCCGGAGGTCAAGCCGACGGTGGTGGAGAATATTGTGATTCAGGTAGGACGCACCGGTGTTTTGACCCCCAAAGCGGTGGTACGTCCGGTACGGCTGTCCGGTACCACGGTGACCAATGCGACGCTGCACAATCAGGACTTTATTGCGGAAAAGGACATTCGCATCGGTGATACGGTGCTGATTCGGAAGGCGGGGGAGATTATCCCGGAAATTCTGGAGGTGGATTTCTCCAAGCGCCCGGATGGGACGGAACCCTATCACCTGCCGGAGGTATGTCCCGTTTGCGGCGGCCCTACGGAACGGGACCCGGACGGTGCGGCCATTCGCTGCGTCAGTGAAAGCTGTCCGGCTCAGAAGGTGCGGTTCCTGAGCCATTTTGCGTCTCGGGATGCCATGGATATTGACGGCCTGGGCAGCGCCATTGTGGAGCAGCTTACCGGTGAGGGCCTGGTAGAAACCCCGGCGGATCTCTATCGCCTGACGGTGGAGCAGCTGGAGCCTCTGGAGCGCATGGGAGCGCAGTCGGCAAAGAATTTGGTCGCGTCCATTGCTCATTCCAAGGAAAACGACCTGTGGCGGCTGCTGTTTGCGCTGGGCATTCGGCAGGTGGGTGCCAAGGCGGCGAAGGTCCTGGCTCAGCGCTTCGGCACTCTGGAGAAGATCCAGACTGCAAGTCTTGAAGAGCTGACCGCCGTACCGGATATTGGAGAAATCACGGCGGGAAATATCAAAAGTTGGTTTGAACGTCCACTCAATCAAAAACTCATTGCGGAGCTGATGGCGGCGGGACTGAACACCAAGTGCCTGACGGAGATTTCGGATCAACGATTTGCCGGAAAAACCATTGTGGTGACCGGAACTCTGGAGCAGATGACACGGCAGGAGGCCACGGAAAAAATCGAAAGCATGGGCGGCAAAGCGGCAGGGAGTGTATCCAAGAAAACCAGCTTTGTGGTAGCCGGTCCGGGTGCCGGATCGAAGCTGAAAAAGGCCCAGGAGTTGGGCATTCAAGTGCTCACGGAAGCGGAATTTTTGGCGCTGCTATCCTGATCACTGTATCAAATTTTTGACGAGAATACCGGATCGTGCGAGACACGGTCCGGTATTTTTTGCGCCCATTTTGATGAAAAAGGGGAGGGGAGCGCTGCGCGAAATTTCGGAGCGAAAGCGGGGAAAACGGAGAAAGAAACAACATTCTGTTGCGTTTTGAAATTCTTCGGGATTCGCTCAAACAAAAGGTTACATAACGGTTACACAAACTTATTGAAGAAAATTTATGTAAACATGCGTAAACCACGTAAAAATGCGATTTCGGGAAATAAAATAACAATGTTACGATACGCATAATTCGTCGAAATTGTAACCACTATGATACGAATTATAAAAATGGAACAAAACGGATACTAAAATATGCACAAAAATAGAGTGATAAATATGGTAGAAATATATAAAATTCGCTGCATAAAATGGTGAAAGACCAGCGCAAAGTGGTGAAATTTGATTTTGAGACAAAAAATATTTACAAAATGTCATTGACATTCGAGCGAAGATGGAGTATGATTTTGACACAAGCAAAAGCGCTTCATTCATTTTGGCAAAAAATAATTTTCGAGGAAACACTTATGAGTAAGAAATTACGAATTGCAGCTCCGTTATGCGGACTGCTGGCGGCGGCGGTGATTGCCCTGTTTTGTATCACCGGTTTTGCCGCCGGAGATGAGGAGACAAAAGCCCAGGCCGTCACTGTGGAGACGATGAGTGCCCAGGGCATCGAAGCTCCTACCAAAAATCTGGAGACACTTGCTCCGGTTCAAAATGTAACCCAGGGTGAGCAGAATCCGGAAGAGGACGAAGAAACCGGCACCGTTGCGCCCACCGGCGTCAGCCCCTATGCTTTGACCCAGGAAGAGCGAATCGCGGTGGAATGTGCAGTAATGTGCGAGGCAGGCGGCGAAGGAAGCCGCGGACAGATGATGGTGGCCCAGTGTATTCTTGACGGTGCCCAGCGCAACAATCTCTCTGTGATCGACAGCATCGCCAAATACCAAATTGCCTCCACCAGCTATAGCAATGTAACGGACGAAGTAAAAGAGTCGGTTTCCCGTGTTTTTGACGACGGGGAGCGTGTTACGGAGGAAAAAGCAGACCTTTGGTACAATCCTGCGCTGGTTCAGTCCACCTGGCACGAGCAGCAGCATTATGTGATTACCGTTGGTATGCATCGGTTCTTCTGGATGAACGATAATACATAAAGGATATAAAAAACCCGAAGCAGAGCGGTTCTGCTTCGGGTTTTATGCGATTTGTGGGGGTTAGGGTTCCGGCTGCTCGGTGGACTCCGGATCTGCGGAATTCTCGGAGCTTACATTGGGAAGGCTGGAGAAATAGTCCACAGACTGCTGGGTGTAGATTTTTCCGTAGTCGTCGAACCGGGTGTCGTGGGAAGAGGTCAGGAACACCATGTAGGTGTCAGGATGCTTGTCCACATACGATTTCAGAGTGCTGCCGTCAGAGTAATAGATATACAGGTGCTCTGCAAGGTCAAAAGCCTGATGACCGGATTCGGGATCCTTAATGAGCAGACCCAGGGTGCAGTCCAGTCCAACCGCTTTTTCAATCGCCTTATAGGCATCCTGGAGCATGGATTCCCTGGTAGAATCAGAGGGATAGACAATTTCGTCTGAGGTAGGGAAGGTGAAGCTGTTGAGGATTACCTCCTGGAAGCCCATGGACTCCAGCTCCTGAATCATGGAAACCAGATAGTTCTGCACGTCTGTTTGCGTGGGGTCCAGCCAGTAGGAGCCGGCGGAGCTCATCCACAGCGCACCGCCGGAGATGGCCAGAGCCTCGTCCGTATGAGAAAGGGCATAGGCGCTGTCGTCCAGGCAGGACATCATGGCAACCAGATGCATCTGGGCGCTTTTTGCACGGGAGATCAACTGGCGTACCGCGTCGGTATCGATGATGTCGCTGCCGCCTGCCCGCATTTCCAGCACCAGCGTGTTATAGGCCCCGGTGCCGAGATCCACCGCACTGACTGCCGCGGAATCATTGAGGGTGGTATAGTCCACCAGAAGTCCCTTGACGTCCGTATCGCTGAGGGTCGCAGTGCCGCCATCCTCCAGAATGGATTCCTCCCGGATGGAGTTGCCGGTTACCAGCACAGGGGATTCCACCGGTGCAGCCGCCTGAACGGCTTCCGGCGCGCTGGGAGCCTGAGAATGGAAGGAGAAATGGGCGCCATCCTCGGTATAGACCACGTATCTGCCCAGATAGGAAAAACCGATGAGTCCTGCAATCAGCAGCGCCAGAAGCACAATGCCGAGAATGATGAGAAACCGCCGCAGCCGCAGCTTGTTCCGATAGGTCATAGGGCGCTGTCACTCCTTTTGGCGGACAGACGGCACCAGTCCTCCTGCATTTCTCGCTGGGTGATGGTAAGCCCTGCGGCTTCCAAGGCCCGCTCCACCTCCGGTAGCCGGGTATTGAGAATGCCAGAGCAGATGAATATGCCGTCGGGGCGGAGAAAATGGGGCACAACAGCGGAAAGGGGAATGATTACGTCAGCCACAATATTGGCGAGCACCACGTCATAGCCGCCCTGGCTGAGGGATTCCATCATGGCACGGTCACCGATGACGTTTCCGGTGACGGCGTTAAACTGCGGGGCGGTGAGGCCGTTGAGCGCGGCGTTTTCCCGGGCGATATCCTCGGCCTTGGGGTCGATATCGACACCGGTGGCTTCCTTTGCGCCCAGCAGCAGGGCTGCGATGGAAAGAATACCGCTGCCGCTGCCCAAGTCGATCACCCGTTCGCCGCCATGAATGGTCTGCTCCAGGGCGCGGAGACACATCTGGGTGGAGGCATGGGCGCCGGTACCAAAAATCATGCCGGGATCCAGCACCACGGGAATCCGATGCTCCGGATTTTCCGGGGAGAGCCACTGGGGAACGATCAGCAGCCGCTGACCAATGGGGATGGGCTGATAATACTGCTTCCAGCTCTCCTCCCAGTCCTCCTCCTGAAGGTTCTGAAGGCTGACCTCCAGAGAGCCCAGGTCGGTGTCGGGATTCTGGGCCCGGAAGACCTCCAATTCGCTTTTCAGCTGGGCAATCTGCTCCGGGGCCTGAGCATCGTGGGGGATATACAGGCGAATCTGAGAGACGTTCTGCATCTTCTGGGCCAATTCCTCGTCTACATAGTCCCAATACTGGGTGTTATCCTTGAGAAATTCGGAAAAATCCTCGCTGTCGTCTATGATAAAGCTGTCGTAGCCAATGGCGGTGAGCCGCGCGCCCAACAGATCAATGGCAGGGGAGATGGTTTTGATGGTCACTTCCAGCCATTCCATTATGAAATCGCTCCTTTCAATGATATCGAGGCTATTCTACAGGATTTTGGGAGATGATACAACCCCAAAGATATTTTTCGTTTACTTTTTGGCGAACTGTTGTATAATAAGAAACATGAATGAAAGCATCCACAAGAAAGAATCCGCCTGCTGCCTGACCAGCAGCGGGAACCGATACATTTGAAAGGAATGTGAAAATGAATAAAACGCGAAAAATGCTGCTGCCGGGGGTATTCCTGACGGTATTGCATACCGATAAATTTAAGACAAATTGTCTTTCCATGAGCCTGATCCGCCCGCTGTGCCGGGAGGAAGCGGCCCTGAATGCCCTTTTGCCGGACGTTATGCTCCGGGGTTGCGGCATGTGCCCGGATATGACGGCCATTTCCGCCTGGCTGGACCAGCGTTATGGCGCAGGCGTTCAGTCCACGGTGCGGAAAAAGGGCGAGGTACAGGCAATTGGACTCTTTATGGACTATATCAACGAGCGCTACACCCTGGAAGGGGAGAACCTTACCGAGGATGTTTGCCGGCTGATGGGCAGCTTTCTGCTGGACCCTGTGCTGGAAAACGGCGCATTTCGTGCGGATTATGTGGAGGGTGAGAAAATCAACCTCATCAACGCCATTGAGTCCCAGATCAACGATAAGCGCACCTATGCTGCCATCCGCCTTCGGGAAGAGATGTTTGCCAATGAGCCATATGGCGTCAGCAAATACGGCAGCCCGGAGGATGTGGCGGCCATTACGCCGGAGGCCTTGTATGCCCACTATCAGCACATTCTGGCAACCTCTCAGATCGAACTGATCTTCACCGGAGATGCAGATACGGCGTGCCTGGAGGCAACGCTGCGGGAGGTATTTGCCGCGCTGCCCAGAACGCAGATGACCGAGGTTGGCACCACCCCCGGCGCCATGCCGGAAACGGTGCGTGAGGTAACCGAGCAGATGGAGCTGACGCAGGCCAAGCTGGTAATGGGCTTCCGGACCGGCATTACCGCCGGAGATGCAAACTATCCGGCTCTGTTGATGCTCAACGGCGTGTACGGCGGCAGCCTGACCTCCAAGCTGTTTATGAACGTCCGGGAGAAAATGAGCCTTTGCTACTATGCGTCCTCCGGGATTGACCGGGTGAAGGGCGTGATGGTGGTATCCTCCGGCATAGATACGCAGCAGTATGAGACGGCGCGGAAGGAAATCCTTGCCCAGCTGGAGGCCTGCAAGCGCGGCGACATTACAGAGGAAGAGCTGGAGTCCACCCGGAGCTATCTGATCTCCAGCCTGAAAACCGGGGAGGATTCCCCCTATAATC
>CAVEIY010000117.1:0-6498 GCA_963615825.1 Flexilinea sp. | reverse complement strand
TCAAGGAGGAGCTGAGCCGGGACGAGGACTTCCGCAGACGGTTTTATGCGGAGTCTCAGGCGGTTGCCATGCTGTCTCACCCTAATATTGTGGCAGTTTATGATGTAAACCACTCCAACGATATTGACTACATCGTCATGGAGCTGATCGACGGGCTGACGCTGAAGCAGTATATGCAGCAGCGCGGGGCGCTTTCCTGGCGGGAGGCGCTGCATTTTGCGACCCAGATTGCCAAAGCGCTGGAGCATGCCCATAGCCGCGGCATTATCCACCGGGACATCAAGCCCCACAACATTATGATTCTCAAGGACGGCAGCGTCAAGGTGGCGGACTTCGGCATTGCACGGCTGAATTCCTCCCAAAATACCCTGACCCGGGAGGCGCTGGGTTCCGTCCACTATATTTCCCCGGAGCAGGCCAAGGGCGCCCAGGTAGACGCCCGGTCCGATCTCTATTCTCTGGGCGTTGTGATGTATGAAATGCTTACCGGAAAGCCCCCCTATGACGGAGAATCCCCGGTGGCCATTGCCATTCAGCACATCAATGCTACGCCGGTTCCGCCCCGTCAGCTGAATCCCAGCATTCCTCTGGGACTGCAGCAGATTACGCTTCATGCCATGTGCTCGGATCTGTCGGCGCGATATGCTTCCGCTACGGCCATGATTGAGGATTTGGAGGCGCTGCGGAAGCCTATGTGGATGCACGGCAGGTGGTCAGCGGGGCAGCGGCAGCCGGTGCGGTGGCAGGGGCAAATGCGGCAAGAGCACAGCAGAATCAGCAGGCTCCGCGGCAGCAGAACCCCCAGAACCGTCAGCAGGCCCGTCCGGCGCAGCAGCGGCAGCCCCGTCCGGTGGATGCCCAGCAGGCAGCGAGACAGAAGGCCCGCACCATGGCGGAAAAATCCGTCCAGCGCGCCAACCAGGAAAAGCAGGCCCGCCGGCAGGGGAACTACTCCGGCGGCTACTATGAGGACGAAGAAGAGGACGAGGAGGATTCCGGCCACGGCAAGACCGCAATTATTGTGGTGTCCATTCTTCTGGCCATTGTGGTGATTGCCGGAATTGTAATGTGGAAGGTGTTCCTGTCTCCCTCGGATGACGGCATGGTGTCTGTGCCGGACTTCCTGGGTCAGAAGATTGAAAACGTTCTGGGCAATGAGATGTACAGCGATTTCAACCTGGAAGAAGGGGACAGCGTATACAGCAGCCAGTATGACGAGGGCGAAATCTGCGATCAGAGCGTCCGAAAGGGGCAAAAGGTCACCAAGGGTACCACCATTAAGCTGACCGTGTCCAAGGGCGCGCAGACTGCTTCCATGCCGGATCTGCGGGGCTATACCACCCAGCAGGTGGCCGACACCATGAGTGATCTGATTTCCCAGCTGTCTATCAGCCTGGCCTATAGCTATGAGGAATCCGAGGATGTGGACGAAGGAAAGGTTATTTCCACCGATCCTGCCGCCGGTGCAACCCTGAACGCCGGAGATTCCGTGACCATTACCGTATCCAGCGGCGTTGGTACCGTGATGACCACCGTGCCTGACGTGATGGATCTGGAAGAGGCTGACGCCATCAGCATGCTGAAATCCAAGAATCTGGAGGCATCGGTTTCCTATGTGGAGAACGACGCCGACGAGGGCTTGGTATTCTATCAGAGCATCAAGAGCGGCAATGAGGTGCCGGAGAACACCGTGGTGAGCATCAAGGTTTCTCTGGGACGGAAGGAAGAGCCGTCGCCCTCTCCCTCGGAAGAGCCGGAGAATACGCCGACGCCGACACCGACCCCCTATACGCCGACTCCCACGCCGACTCCGGCAACACCCACCCCCGCTACGCCGACCCCGGAGCAGCCGGAGGAATCCCCTGCGGTGAGCGAGGAAGTGCCGGGAACGACCACAGAATGAGGCATGAATTTGAGTGAACAAAACAGCGGAACCATCATCCGCGCCCTGAGCGGCTTTTATGATGTGGATACCGGCAGCGAGATCATCCGCTGCCGGGCACGGGGAAAGCTCCGAAAGCTGGGGATTACTCCGTTGGTAGGAGATCGGGCCGTATTTCAGCCCAGCGGCGACAGCGGCTATTTGCAGGAGATTCTGCCCCGGAAAAACAGCTTCATCCGTCCGGCAGTTGCCAATGTGGACGTGCTGGTGATGATGGGCTGCCAGGTCAATCCGGTGACGGAGCCGTTTCTCATTGACCGGGTGGCAGCCATTGCGGCGGCACAGGGCGTGGATACCCTGCTGCTGCTGACCAAATGTGATCTGGACCCGGCGGAGGAGCTGTATGCCATTTATCACAAGGCCGGTATTCCGGTGATCCGCACCAGCACAAAAACGGGGCTGGGGGTGGAGGAGGTCCGCAGCATGCTCAAGGGCAAGCTGGCCGCCTTTACCGGAAATTCCGGCGTGGGAAAGTCCACCATGCTCAATGCCCTGTACCCGGAGGCCAATATGGAAACCGGTGAGGTCAGTGATAAGCTGGGACGCGGACGGCATACCACCCGTCATGTGGAGCTGTTTACGCTGCCCGATGGCACCCGCATTATGGATACCCCGGGTTTTTCGTCCTTTGATACGGATATGATGGATCTGGGTACTGCCGACAGTCTGGCCCGTGCTTTTCCGGAGTTCCGTCCCTACTTGGGGAAATGCCGGTTTGACGATTGCAGCCATGTGAAGGAACAGGGCTGCGCGGTTCTTGCGGCATTGGAGGAGGGGAAGATCGGTCCCACTCGCCACGCCAGCTATGTGCGGCTCTATGAGAAGATAAAGGAGTATAAGGAATGGGAACACAAAAAGTCCTGATTTTTGGTTCCATGCCCTGCTCAAGCTGGGATTTCCTTCAGCCGTACCGCGGCTGGGCGGATCTGGTGATTGCAGCGGACGGGGGCGTTTCCTGCGCTGCTGCGGCAGGGGTTCTCCCGGATCTCTACGTGGGAGACAGCGACTCCGGCGGTCATGCAGCGGCGGGAATGGAATGCATCCCACTCCCGGCGGAGAAGGATTTGACGGATTTGCAGGCTGCCTATGAAGCGGCGCTCAACCGGGGCGCAAAGGAGCTGATTCTCACCGGCTGCACCGGCGGGCGGCAGGATCACCATCTCTCTGCGCTGGGCCTGCTGGAAACGGCATCGGGGCACGGTGTGCATGGAAAGCTGCTGGATCCCTGGAATTCCATTGAGTTTTTAACCCCGGGCAGCTATCAGATTCCAAAAGACGACTATACCTATTTTTCGCTGATTCCAGTGGATCGTACGCTGGAGCAGATCACCATTCGTGGCGCAAAATATCCCCTGGACCATCGGGATACCTTCCGGGGTGACAGCCTGACCGTCAGCAATGAATGGAAAACGGACCCGGTGGAGCTTCAGTTTGCCCGTGGCTGCTGCTATCTCATTCGCTCCAACAATCCAAAATAAATGCACATGTCCAACGCCTCCTGCATAGAGTATGCAGGGGGCGTTTTGTATGATCCGAAAACGGGAGGCGCTGGGGCTGGCACTGATGGCCTTTGGCGCGGGAATGATTTTGGCGGTGATACTCCAAAGCGGGCTGTGTCCGCTGGTGATTGGCGCGGCTGCGGTGATTGTCGGCTGTATTCTGCTGAAATAGGCTGGCATATCCCCGGGGACAGGCGAATATACTGCTTCTGAATAGCGGAGCCTGTGGTTCCGGGGAGGGAGTAGCAACCATGAAATTGGAGTTTTTAACGGAACAAACCACCTGTCTTGGGCAGGTGCTCCGGGAAATGAAAATGGCAGAGGAAACTGCGGAGGTGATTCTGCCGGATTCCTGCCCGGATGCGGCGCAAGTGCTGTTTTCCAGCGGGATGGCATTTCTACGGGGGAAGGAGCTGACAGAGGGGCGGCTGACCATATCCGCAGGGGTCAGCGGCATGGCATTGGTGCAGCCCCAGGAGGATGCGCCGACTGAGGTGGCAGAGGCCTATATCCCCATCAGTATCCGACTGGAGCACCCGAGCATCCAGCCGGGGATGGAGGCGGAGGTCTGCATTTCTCTTCGGCGGCTGGACGGGCATCTGGTGAATCCCAGAAAGGTGATGCTCCGGGCGGCGGTGTCGGCGGAAATCACCCTGTGGGAGCGGCGGCAGGAGCAGCATATCACCGGCTGCGCCCAAAAGGATGTCTGCATGCTCCGTAAGACCATGCCCATCCGCTGCCTGAGCGCCATGGGGGAAAAGAACTACACCGTGGAGGATACGGTGCAGCCGACACCTGCGGGGACCATCCGGCAGCTGGCGGGGGTACAGGCGGAGCTTCGGCATACCGATGCAAGGCTCACCGGCACCCGTGCGGTGCTCAAGGGGGAGGCGGAGCTTCGGCTGCTGTATCAGGACAGCGAAGGGACCTTTACCAGCGGAACCGCAATTCTGCCGTTTTCCCAGTACATTGACCTGGGGGACTGCGGCGAAGAGGATGAGCTTCAGCTGACAAGCTGTCTCACCGGTGCGGATGTGGAGCCGACCATCGAAGGAAGCGGCGTCAATGTCACCCTTCAGCTGCTGACCACCGCAAAGGTCTGGTCCCGGCAGGAGATGGGCTATATGGCGGACGCCTACAGCCTGAAGGGCGCTTTGACCCCGGAGACGGAGGAACGGAGCTATCATTCTCTGCTGGACCGGCAATTTTTCTCTCCCATTGGGCGCGGAACTGTGACCGGAGAGATGCAGCGGGTGGTTTACTGCACCTGCCTGCCCGGCGAGGGAACGCACAGCCGGGATGGGGAGACGGTCACCTTTGCCATGCCGGTGACGGTAGGCGTGCTGTGGGAGGACGGCCAGGGGCAGCTTCACGGCAGCAGCGCCGAGGTGCAGCTGGAGTCTGCATCCCGGGCGGCGGAGGACTGCCGGTTCCGGCTGCGAATGGAGGATGTCCATGCGGTGGCCTCTATCGGCGGCGATGGAGCGGAGCTTCGGCTCACCGGCACTCTGGAGGCGGATTCCTTTGGCGAGAGCCGTATGACCGAGGTGGTAGGGGCGGACTGGCAGGAGGAAGCGCCGGAGCAGGGAGGCCCCGGACTGGTGATTCGCCGGATTCGTCCCGGAGAAACTCTTTGGGATGCAGCAAAGGCCGCAAAGACCACAGAGCAGGCAATTATGGAGGCAAACGGACTGAAGGAGGACCAGCAGCCCCAGGGGATGCTGCTGATTCCCAGAGGGCGGTAGGCGATGACGGCAGTACGCCCAGAAGGAGGAGAAGGCGTGAACAGCATCTATGAGGAGATCGGGCGGCGAACCGACGGAAATATCTATTTGGCGGTGGTGGGGCCGGTACGCACCGGAAAATCCACCTTTGCCAAGCGGTTTATGGAGCAGCTGGTGATCCCGTCCATTGACAACGTATACCACCGGGAGCGCGCCCGGGATGAGCTGCCCCAAAGCGGCAGTGGGAAAACCATCACCACCTCGGAGCCAAAATTCATTCCCGAGCAGGCGGTGGAGATTTCGCCGGATGGTACGGCAAAGCTCCGGGTACGGCTCATCGACTCCGTGGGCTATATGGTGCCGGGTGCGGTGGGGGCCACAGAGGACGGGCAGCCCCGGATGGTCACCACACCCTGGTATGACCATGAAATCCCCATGACCCAGGCGGCGGAGCTGGGCACAAAAAAGGTCATGGAGGATCACTGCACCATCGGCGTTGTGGTGACCACGGACGGCAGCATTACGGACATCCCGCGGGAGGATTATCTGGAGCCGGAGGCAAGGTCCATTGGGGATATGAAGCAGACCGGAAAGCCCTTCTTGGTGCTGCTCAACTCCGTCCATCCGGAAAGTCCCGAGACGAAAACTCTGGCGGAGCAGCTGGAGACACAATATGGCGTCCATGTAATGCCGGTGAGCTGCCTGACCATGGAGCAGGAGGATATTCTGGAGATCCTGAACCAGCTGCTCTATGAATTCCCGGTGGAGGAGCTGGATTTCTACCTGCCGGGATGGGTGACGGCGCTGCCGGAGGGACATCCTCTGAAAACGGGGCTGTATCAAAGCCTGCTGGGACTTTCTCAGGGGGCGGAACACCTGCGGGATACCCAGCGGCTGTTTTCTGAGGTGCCGGAGGAGTCCGGTGTGGAGAAAATGGAGGTCCGCAGCATCGAACCGGGCAGCGGAATTGTGGCAATCAGCCTGATTTTCCCGGAAGCGCTGTTCTATCAGGTGCTCAGTCAGGAAACCGGCATGGACATTGCCGACGATGGTGCCTTGATGGCGCATCTCCGGGA
Source organism: Flexilinea sp. (assembly GCA_963615825.1). Lineage (GTDB taxonomy): Bacteria > Bacillota > Clostridia > Oscillospirales > Oscillospiraceae > HGM13006. Next base: position 257 of record CAVEIY010000117.1, on the reverse strand, counting down.
GCTGGGGGAGATCAAACGGGAGTATGACCGGATTTCCGGGGCGCTGGAGCAGGTCCGGGCCACGGGCTACGGCATCGTTATGCCTACTACCGAGGAAATGCATCTGGAGGTGCCGGAAATTCTGCGGAAAAACGGCAGCTATGGGGTGAAACTCAAGGCGTCGGCGCCCTCTATCCACATGCTCCGGGCGGATATTACCACGGTGCTGACCCCCATGGTGGGCGATGAAAAGCAGTCGGAGGATCTGGTAAATTACC
>CAVEIY010000116.1:0-6529 GCA_963615825.1 Flexilinea sp. | reverse complement strand
ATAAAAGCAGGCGTCGCTGATGGCCGTCAGCCCCTCGGGCAAAGATACCGTTTCCACGCCGCTGCTCTCAAACGCCGACCGTCCCAACGTGCGAAGGCTCTCGGGTAAAATGGCTTCCTTGAGGCTTCGGCAGGTGAAAAATGCATGGTCGCCAATTTCCTCCAGGGCTGCATTCCATTTGACCGTTTTCAGGGCAGTACATCCGGAAAACGCCATCGTTTCAATGCTTTTCAGCTGCTCCGGCAAGATAATCTCCCGCAAATTCTTCTGATCCACGAATACCCCTTTGCCAATGACCGTGGTGTCCTCCGGCAGTTCTACCGTCCCCTCCGCCCGCAGGGCATAGCAAAGGATCGTATCTTGATTCTTTTTCTGCATCAGGAAATCGCCGTCCATCCAATAAGACGGATTATCCTCAGAAACGGTCAGGGAGCTGAGCTGCATACCGTAAAATACATCCGCATTCACGTCCGCCACCGATGCGGGAAGATGCAGGCTTTGGATTCCGCTGCCGTTAAACTCCCAGCCGCTTATGCCAATCAAGCCCTCCGGCAGGGTAAGCTCCGTCAGGCTCCGGCAGTTTGAAAAGTTGCCGTCGCTGAGATACTGTATGCTTTTCGGCAGCGTCACCTCCCGCAGTGCCGTACAGTTCACAAAGCAGCCCGATATGGCCGTCACGCCCTCCGGCACCGTTACCGTTTCCAGGGCGGTACACTCCTGAAACACCCCTTCCAGCGACTTCACGCCCTCGGGGATTTCCACCGATTGAAGCTCCGTGCAATTTGCAAACGTTTCGTTCCAATGTTCACAGCCAGCGGACAGTCTGGCATACACCGCCGGCGTTCCCGCAAAGGCGTCGAACCCCACCTCGGTAATGGTGTCCGGCAAAATCACCTCCGTCAGTCCCGTTCCCCAAAATGCTGCGTCCTCAATGGTTTGCAGGCTTTCCGGCAACGAGATTTCCGTCAACGCACTGCATTCCCGAAAGCAGAAATATGCAATCGTCGTGAGTCCTTCCGGCAGCTTTACGCGGCTCAATGCCGTACAGTTCTCAAAGCAGCCCCCGCCGATTTCCGTCACCGTATCCGGAATCGTGATTTCCTGCAACGATGTACAGCCCTTAAAGGCTTTCTCGCCCAGCTTCGTCACATCCGGGCCGATGGAAACCCACCGGAGATTCTCGCACTCCTTCATCGCCTCATCCACAAGGGTTGTAACTCCCGGCTCCAGCACCAGCGCGGTAATCTCATCCCGGCTGTCCGCCCAGGGTTGATAGTCTATGTAATTGTACATCTCCCCGGTGCCGGAAATGGTCAGTACGCCATCCTCCAGCTGCCAGCTGAGGTTATCTCCCCAAGTACCAGAATGCTCATTTTCCGCCGCAGCGCAGGGCAGCAGAAAAACCGCCAAACATGCCAGCAACAATCCAATTCGTTTCATAGCGCTCCTTTCCCGGTTTTCCATTTTTCTTCCGGTTCCAGCATACCATGAATTGGCTCACAGTGCAAGGAAAAGCCCCGAAGGGCTGCACTTTGGCATCCTTCGAGGCTGTTTTCCGTTATGACTTACTCACTGACCATGCTGTCACCGGGCACATAGGTGGTGTTTATCCCCGTTTCCAGGTCATAGGCGCTAAGCTCGGTAATGTTTCCCGCTTCAACGTCCCGCATAACCGAATAGCAAATGCCGCCCCAGACCTGCACCTCCGTTTCGTAATAAAAGTTCAGGCATTCCTGCTCCTCCAGCACCGTTTCAATCTCTCCGGTGCTGATGTCCATCGCCAAAACAGCATTGGGGACATCCTCTTGCAGCCGCTCCAAATACAGCGTATTGCCTTCCAGATTTAAGATTCTTATGGTTTCGCCCTCTACGGAGCCAAAGCGCTCCATGCTGCTGCCCTCATAGGCCATTTGATACACATCAAAGCCATCGCCGTCCATTGTTCTTTGCAGGGCGATGATGCAGTCGTCGAAGAATTTCACTTTCCACTGGTCATCCTTTGTTCCCAGTGCGCCGGTCACTGGCTGATAGCTTTCCGTGCCGCCTGTGGGATCTACATAGCCGATTTCCCCGTTTTCGCCCAGGCAATAGATTTTTCCGTCATGGAGAATTTGGGGCTGGGATTGTTTCATCCGGAACAGGGCGTCTGTTTCCGTCTCCCCGGTGGTAAGATCGGTGACAAAGTAGTTCCAATACAGCTTTCCGTTCTTCACCGCAACAGGCTTTACCGCAACCTGCTGCTCCTTTTCCAGGGTCAAAAGCAGCTGTGCCGTGCCGTCCTTGATCTCATAAACCTCGCCGCTGTCGGAACAGGTTGCATACAGTCCCTCGTCACACTTGAGAATGCGGCAGGCAATTCCGCTCACCAGCTGCTCGGTCCGCTCTTCCTCCGGAATATAGCGATATACGCCGCTGGCCGGATCCACATAATACATGCCGTTTTCTGTCCTGGTCAGATCATAGCAATTATAAACCTCGTTATCCTCCATCCATGCGCCCAAATCATAAAAGTCACCTTGGGAAAAATGGCTGTTTGGCTGCATGGTAAGGCTGCCATAGATTCCGCTGCTCCGGTAGACCTGCGTATTCGCGCCTGTACTCAAATCGTAGTAGTAAAGTCCGTCCACCTGCTGCTGTTCCTCGCCTGCATCATTGAGCCTTGTATAATAAATGCCGTTTTCTCCCGCCTGCCAATGGCTGACATAGCCCATGGATGCAGTCTGCGCTTTGTTCAGCAGTTCGGATTTTTCTCCGGTTTCCACATCATAGGATCTGTAGCTGACCGCCTCGTCATCCGCCTCCGGCAGATCGCAAAACAGGAAATACAGCGTTCCATTCTGTGTCGTCATAGTTGTGCGATAATTGGGGTCAACAGGCAGCTCCTGAACGCTTCCGTCGGAAAGATTGTAGCAGAAATAGGCGTCCTGTACCGTTTCTCCGTCGTCCCATGTTCCTTCGATATAGAGCCGATCTCCATCCAGCTTTGCCGTTTCTGCCGTGCCGGAGCAATACAGCTTGAGCGTCGAATCGCTTTCCGCCAGCTGATCCGCCAGCGCGATCTCCTCCGACGCGCCCGAAGCCAGCGCCATGCGATACAGTCGTCCGTCTATCGCTCCAACGTAATAAAGTGCGCCCTGATAAACGCCGCAGCCCAGGCTGCCACCCGTTTCTACACTCGTCGTCAGGAGCTTCTGCGCTGTGCCATCCTCCAGCGAGGCTGCATAGATGCTCCCGTCCTGCTCCCAGCATGCATAGCCGTCACTGACCCCCAGCAGATTGGGAGTGCCGGGGCCAACATCTTCCAGCGTCACCAACGTGGTAATATCGCCATTCTCCACCAAATTCACCTGCCTGCTCGCTTGGCTGAGGCAGTACAGATTGCCCTCGGATTCCGCGAGGCTGCATTCCCCGTTGGGCAGAATCGTCTTGATGGTCTGGGTTTCCGGCTCCATGGACATCAGACCGATATACGGGTCCACAAAATAAACAGCGTCCTCCCGGACCACCACCTGATAATCGCTGATGTAGGTCTGATTTTGTATTGACTCCGTGGGCTGGAATATCTCTTGGGATTCTGCGGAAGAATCCTGCGGCAATTCCGAAACTGCCGGTACCGGTGCCGACGACGGTTCCGGCAGCTTCTGGCTCTGCTGACCGCCCTGATTCCGCAGCTTTACCGCGCATATTCCCAGCAGCAGCACGCCGCAGAGGACACATGCCGCAACAGAACCCCATTTCAGGCTGTTTCTTGGGCTTTTCTTCAAGTTTTGAGCATCCAATACCATTTGCTCATTGATCTGTCCCAGGCCGTCCAGAATATCCTCAGGCTTCATCCAGCATTCCCCTTTCCTGTAAGTATGTCAGCAGCTGCCGACGGATGCGATGCAGCATTGTCCGAACCCGTCCCTCTGTCCAGCCCAGACGCTGCGCAATCTCCCGGTTGGACATCAAATACCAATAGCGCAAAAGGAACATTCGCCGCCGCTCTGCTGGCAGCGTTCTCAAAAATTCCTCCAGCACCCGTCCCAGCTCTGCCGCCTGTACCTGCTGCTCCACATGATCGCCCGACGAAACACACTCGCCCAGCTCTTCCAGCGCCAGCACCATTTCACCGCCCCGTTTTTCTGCCGTGTTTCTGCGCCAACGGTCAATGGCGCCGTTTCGGGTGATTCGCCCCAAAAAGCCCTGTAAGCTGCCGGGCTTCTTAGGTGGAATGCTGTTCCAGGCCGAAAGCCAGGTATCGTTGACCGTTTCCTCTGCATCTTCTCGATTTTGGAGAATTCTGTAGGCAATGGTTCCGCAATATGTGCCATATTTCTTTCCGGTTTCCCGAATGGCCTGCTCATTTCTCAAAAAATAAAGCTCCAGAATTCCGCTGTCGTCCATACCGCTCGCCCCCTTATTTCTGTCTCTACCAGGAAAGACGCAATGCACCTGCTCCATGTTACAGTATTTTTGAAAAGATGAAAAGCGGAAATCCCGGCAACATCCAGGATTTCCGCTTCTGTTCGTTATCCAATTCCCAGCGCCCCAAATAGCATGACCACGAAGGGAACCAGCACCAGCGCCGGAAGGAAATTGATGACCTTGATCTTCGTGACACCAATGATATTGAGGCCCAGTGCCAGAATCATCAAGCTTCCGGCGCAGCTCATTTCCGCAATGGCGCTTGCCGACAAAACTGGCGCCAATACCTGCGCCAGCAGCACAATTCCTCCCTGAAACACCAGCACAAAGGCCGCCGAAAACAGCACGCCAATGCCCAGCGTCGCTGCCAGCATAATCGACGAGATAAAGTCCAGCAGGGATTTGGTCAGCAGCATTTCATTGTCGCCCTTGAGTCCCGCGTTCAGAGAGCCTACAATGGTCATAGCCCCGATGCAGAACAGCAGGCAGGCCGTAATAAATCCCTGGGAAATCTGTCCCGCCTTTCCTGCCCCCGCCGTTTTTCCGGCAACCTTTTCTACCCCTCGGTTCACCCGTCCATCCAGATCCAGCAGCGTTCCCAACAGCACACCGATCACCATGGACAGAATCAGCACCAGGGTATTTTCTCCTGCCGACAGGCCGGTGACACCAATGGCAATGGTACAAAGTCCAATGCCCGTCATTACCCCGTCGCTGAGCCGCTCCGGAATGCCTTTTTTAAACACCAGACCAAGGATGCTGCCCAATATCACCGTAAACGTATTGACCAATACGCCAAACATATTCGTTTCCTCCTTCCCCCGTATGGGAGTCGGAATAACTATAGCAGTTTTTCTTCACCGCGTCAATCTTTTAATACATAACCGTATAAAAGTATCTGGCAATAAAAAGAGGTACCGCATTCGCAGTACCCCAAAAGCGTTATCGTTCGCTGGGATCTTGCCGGTCCTCCACGCCCTCGATTTCGTCCTGCTCCGGATGCCGTCCCAGAATCGAGAACTCCACCCACTCGGCAATGTTGGTAGCATGGTCGCCAATTCGCTCCAGATACTTGGCAATCATCAGGAAATCCAGCGCCTGCTCGCCGCAGCCCGGATCTCCGGCAATCATGCGAATCAGCTCCGCCTTAATCTCCTCAAACAGCTGATCCACCGCGTCGTCGTCGGCAATGACCTTCTTTGCCAGGTCCAGATCCTTTTTCACATAGGCGTCTACGCTTTGCGTCACCATCTGAGAGGCCGCCTTTGCCATGGCGTCAATGCGGTCCAGCTCCTGAATCAGATTTTCCTGGGACATGTAGGTGACGATTTCCGAAATGTCTGCTGCCTGGTCGCCAATACGCTCCATATCGGTAATCATTTTCAGTGCCGAGGAAATCTGACGGAGATCCCGGGCCACCGGCTGCTGCTGGAGCAGCAGCTTCAGGCACAGCCGCTCAATCTCCCGCTCCTGCTGGTCGATCTCCTGATCGGCAGCAATGGCGCGCTTTGCCAGCTCCACATCCCGCTTTTTCAGGCTCTCCGTTGCCGATGCAATAGCCGTCTCACACAGTGCGCCCATATGGGTCAGCTCCTGGCTCAGCAGCTCCAGCTGCTGGTCAAATGTCTTTCTCATGGTATCACTCCTTAACCAAACCGTCCGGTGATGTAATCCTCTGTGCGCTTGTCTGTGGGCACGGAGAACATTTTTTCGGTGTCGCCATATTCAATGACCTCGCCCAGCAGGAAGAACGCCGTTTCATCCGACACACGCACAGCCTGCTGCATATTGTGGGTTACCATAATAATGGTATAGTCTTTTTTCAGTTCGACGCATAGCTCTTCAATTTTTCCGGTGGAAATGGGATCCAGGGCCGACGTGGATTCGTCCATCAACAGCACCTCCGGCTCCACCGCCAGGGCACGGGCAATACAAAGCCGCTGCTGCTGACCGCCGGACAACGCCAATGCGCTTTTTTTCAGCTGATCCTTCACCTCGTCCCAAATGGCAGCGGAACGAAGGGAGTTTTCCACGATTTCCTCCAGCTTTTGCTTATTGTGAATGCCATGGGTTCTGGGACCGTAGGCAACATTGTCAAAAATACTCATGGGGAAGGGATTTG
>CAVEIY010000115.1:0-6824 GCA_963615825.1 Flexilinea sp. | reverse complement strand
GCTATGTGAAGCCCGGGAAGGAGGCTGCGAAATGAGCAAAGCAAAAAGCGGCGGCACCGGCTACTACCTGAAGCTGGCCCTGACCCTGCTGGTGATTTCCGCAGTGGTATCCGGCCTGCTGGGTCTGACAAACTATGTGACCAAGGATAAAATTGCGGCAATTAACGCAGATAAAACCGCAGCCTCCATGAAAGAGGTGCTTCCTGCGGATTCCTACACCCAGCTGGAGTATCCCCTGACCGGCAGCCAGGCGAATGTCGCGGCGGTTTATCAGGCGGACGACAAGGGCTATGTCATTGAGGTGACGCCCTCTGGCTTCGGCGGCACCATTGATATGGTGGTAGGCGTTGGAACCGACGGCACCGTCACCGGCGTTTCGATTATCAGCATGTCGGAGACTTCCGGTCTGGGCGCCAATGCCAGCAAGGAGAGCTTCCGGAGTCAGTTTGTCGGCAAGTCCGGCGAGCTGGCAGTCAGCAAGGACGGCGGCGAGATTGATGCGCTGACAGGCGCAACCATCACCTCCCGTGCGGTGACCTCCGGCGTGAATACTGCGCTGGTGGTTGCTTCGGAAATGAAGGGCTGAGGAGGAACGAAGGATGAATATCAAAAAGCAATTCAAAGACGGACTTCTGACTCAGAACCCCGTATTGGTACAGCTGCTGGGCATGTGCTCCACCATGGCCATTACCACCACGCTGTTTAACGGCATCGGCATGGGCCTGTGCGTTACGATTATTCTGATCTGCTCCAACGTGGTCATTTCTCTGCTCCGTAAGGTGATTCCCTCCAAGATCCGGATTGCGGCCTACGTGGTGGTCATTGCGGGCTTCGTTACCATTGTGGATCTTTTGATGCAGGCATATTTGCCGGCCCTCAGCGAGTCTTTGGGTATCTTTATTCCGCTGATCGTGGTAAACTGCATCATCCTGGGCCGTGCCGAGGCGTTTGCGTCCAAGAATTCCGTGGCGGCCTCTGCGCTGGACGGCGTGTTCCAGGGCCTGGGCTATACCATTGTGCTGGTTATCATGTGCGTGGTTCGGGAGCTTTTGGGCAGCGGAACCTTTGGCGGCGGCATCCTGGGCGTTGACGGCGCAGGCATCCGCATTCTGCCGGAGCAGTTCCCGGCTATGATGATGATTCTCCCGGTGGGCGGCTTCCTGACCCTGGGCGTGCTCATTGCCGTGGTGCAGTATTTCCTGAATAAAAGCAAGAAGGGGGCGGATCAGAAGTGAGCATTACAAGTCTTTTTTCCATTGCCATCGGCGCAATCCTGGTCAATAACTTTATCCTGTCTCAGTTCCTGGGGATCTGCCCCTTTATGGGCGTATCCAAGAAGATGGATACGGCGCTGGGCATGGGCGCTGCGGTGACGTTCGTTATGGGCGTTGCTTCTGCGGTGACCTATGCGGTGAATCTGCTGCTGGTGAAGCTGGGCCTTGGCTATATGCAGACCGTTGCCTATATCCTGGTCATTGCGGCGCTGGTGCAGTTTATTGAAATGTTCCTTCAGAAGGCAATGCCGGCGCTGTATTCCGCGCTGGGCATCTACCTGCCTCTGATTACCACCAACTGCGCAGTGCTGGGTGTGGCGCTGCAAAATACCCAGAACGGCTACAATTTCATTGAAAGCGTGGTCTACGGCATCACCGGCGGTCTGGGCTTTACTCTGGCGATTTTCCTGTTTGCCTCGGTCCGGGAGCGGCTGGACAGCAGCAGCGACTGCCCCAAGTGCTTTGAGGGCTTCCCTCTGGCATTGATGGCAGCCGGCCTGATTGCGCTGGCATTTATGGGCTTCCAGGGTCTGAAGGTCTTTTAAGGAGGCGGAACGATGAGTAATGTGATCTATGCGATCCTGGTGCTGGGCGTCATGGGCGGTCTGTTCGGACTGCTGCTGGCGGTGGCATCCAAGGTCTTTGCGGTAGAAAAGGACGAGCGGCTGGAGCCAATCATTGAGGCGCTGCCCGGGGCCAACTGCGGCGGCTGCGGCTATAGCGGCTGTGCAGGCTATGCCCAGGCGGTGATCGACGGTTCGGCGCCTTTGGGACTTTGTGCCGCCGGTGGAAAAGAAAGCGTGGATAAGATCGCTGCGATTATGGGCGTCGAGTCCGTTGAGATGACCCGTCAGGTGGCGCTGGTGAAATGCCGCGGCCATCAGGCGTCGAAGAAGGGCGTTTATGAGGGAATTCAGGACTGCGCGGCTGCGGCAAAAATCCTGGGCAACGGCCCCAATTACTGCGGCTATGGCTGCCTGGGCTTCGGCAACTGCGTCAAGGCATGTCCGGAGGGGGCCATTTCCGTTCAGGACGGCGTGGCCAAGGTAGACCACGAAAAGTGCATTGGCTGTATGGCCTGTGCGGCTGCTTGCCCCAGAGGGATTATTGAAGCAGTGCCCTACGATCAGGATATCGTGGTGGCGTGCTCCTCCAAGGAGAAGGGCGCGGCGCTGCGGAAGTTCTGCGACATCGGCTGCATTGGCTGTAAGCTCTGTGAGCGGACCTGCCAGCACGATGCCATTCATGTGGTGGACAATCTGGCAGTCATCGACTACACCAAGTGTGTCAGCTGTTCGGAGTGCGCAGAGAAGTGTCCCCGGCACTTGATTGCGGACGCCAACCTGAAAAACGAGTTCAATACCGTAGAGGCAAAACCCCGATAAACAAAAAGAAGCCTCCGCAATTCCGTTTGACCGGAATTGCGGAGGTTTTTGCCATGAGATGAAATTACTAAGGCAATACCACATAAATTGGCGGCTGTAGCCCGCAGACACATTTGTGCGGTGTTGCCCTAAAAGTCAAACAGATTCAGGCCGATGTCCGGATCGAATTTCCGATCCACAGTGCCGTCCAGAACCGTAATCACCATTTCACAGGTTGCGCTGACCATGGCGCGGTTTAAATGTCCGCCAAAGACCTGGCCCTTTTCGTTGCCTGCGCTCATGTGCAGGTGGCAGTAGAATGCGCCATCCATGGTGTTGATGGTGCCAGTGAGCGACACAATTTCAAAATGTCCGGAAAATTCATTGGCGTGGTACTGCTTTTCGTCGGTATAGAAAACCCCGACGGTGAACTGGTCGATAGCGCCCAATGCCTGTACGGTGGCAAGAGTGATGTGCTCCTGCTGGGCAATCCGCTGGACCTGCTCCAGAATTTCCTCGCCCTTGTCCAGCCGTGCGACGATGGTATGGTCAAATCTTCTGTAATCCATGCACCATTCCTCCTTTTTCGGTATTTTACCACAGAATGGGGGAGAAGAAAAGACGGAAATCGGGATTAAGCGTGCTCTAAAAAGTAATCCCGGGCGACAATCAGCGAGTTATGCACCATATCCTCCAGCGCCTGATCCGTGAAATAGGCCAGATGAGGCAGCATTAGGACGTTGGGCATGGAGCCGAGAATGGCCATTTGATGGTGCTTCAGCATGGTGTTTTTATGGTCCCGATAGTAGATATAACGGTCCCCGTCGATGACGTCCAGTCCTGCTCCGACAAGATGCTCCTGCTCCAGGGCTTCAATCAGCGCATCGGAATCCACCAGGGAGCCGCGGGCGGTGTTGATAAGTACCGAGCCGGGCTTCATTTTTGCCAGCTTTTCGGCATCCATAAAGTGCTGGGTTTCTTCTGTGGCGGTCAGATGCAGGGAGATGATATCACATTCGGCCAGCAGCTGCTCCAGCGGACGGTATTCAGCCTGGATGCCGTCCTTGGGCGTGCGGTTCCAATAGAGCACCTTACAGCCGAAGCCGGAGAGATGGGCGGCAACGGTGGTGCCGATCCGACCGGCGCCCACAATTCCAACGGTCATGTTGGGCAGCTCCCGTCCTCTCAGACCGGACTGTGCAAAGTCCTGCCCCATACTCCGAAGCATAATCGGTTTCACATGCCGCAGCACCATCAGCATCATCATAATGGCATAATCTGCCACGCTGGCCGGAGAGTAGGACACGTTTCGGACGCCGATGCCAAGGCTCCCGGCATAGGCTGCATTCATATGCTCCATGCCTACGCAGCGGGTTACACCCAGGCGAACGCCGTTTTTGTGGTAGATATCCCACAGCTCCGGGGTAAGCACCGTCTCCGACAGAACGTTGATGCAGTCCATTCCCTCCGTCATATAGGCATTGGAGAGCTTCGGACGCTCGGAGGTCATGGTAAGCTCGATGCCATAGTCCTGATAATAGCGCTGGAAAATGGGGCGCTCGGCTTCGTCTACGGCGTATGCGATCATTTTCATGGGAATCCCTCCTATGCGTGTCAGTGGGAAAGACTGCGGCAGAACTGCTCCATCCGGTCCATGCCAGCCTGAATCAGCTCCATGCTGGTGGCATAGGACAGACGGATATACCGGCTGCCGTCCATAGAACCAAAGTTATCACCGGGTACCACGGCGACATGTGCCTCCTCCAGCAGCCGATCGGAAAACACCTGAGCGGTTAGCCCGGTGCCGCTGATGTTGGCAAATACGTAAAATGCGCCCTTGGGGAGAATACAGTGAATGCCGGGCATTGCGTTGAGCCGGGACACGATATAATCCCGGCGGCGCTGGAATTCCTGGCACATCTCCTGGCAATGGGAAAGCGACTGCTGGAAGGCTGCAATGGCGCCGTACTGGCTGAAGGTGACGGCATTGGAGTAGACGCCCTCGGTGAGCTTGGTCATCAGCTCGGCCAGATGCTTCGGCCCTGCGCCAAAGCCCACCCGAAAGCCGGTCATGCTAAAGGTTTTGGAGCAGCTGTCCACAATCAGCGTCCGCTCGGCCATACCGGGCAGGGAGGCGATGGAGTGATATTCGGCATCGTCAAAGAGAATGTGACGGTATACCTCATCGCTGATGACAAAGAGATCATGCTCCACAGCCAGCTTTGCCAGTGCCTCCAGCGCGGACTGGGAGATAACGCCGCCGGTGGGATTACAGGGGGAGTTGAGCATCAATACCTTGGTTCTGGGGGTCAGCGCCTGCTCCACAGCCTCCGGGGTGAGAATGAAATCGTCCTTTTCATAGACGTCCACCGGAACCGTAACCCCATGGCACATGGAGATCATCTGCTGATAATTGCAGAAATAGGGGGCACTGACCAAAACCTCATCGCCGGTATCTACGGTGCACATCAGCCCCAAAAACAGCGAGGCCATACCGCCTGCGGTGACGACAATGTTTTCTTCCGTATAGGGTACACCGGTCATTTTGGCGATATAATCTGCATAGACCTGGCGCAGCTCTGTGACACCGGCACCGGGGGCGTATTTGGTTTCATGGCGATCCAAAGCGGCCTTTGTGGCGTCAATGGCGGCCTGAGGTGCGGCAAAATCCGGCTCCCCCACAGCAAAGGAGATGACATCGGGGATTGCAGCGGCACGCACCATCATGCTGCGAATTTTGGAGTCGGGAATGGCTTCTGCGACAGATGAGTATTTCATAAGAATACCTCCTCCATGAATCAAAAAAACAGGGTGACTGCCAGCCGCACCAGCAGCATCAGCAGTACCACAAAAAACATGGGGCGGATCACCTTCGCGCCTTTGTGAAGGGCAAGTCCGGCGCCAATGTAGTTGCCAAGAATATTCAGCAGCGCAGCGGGGAGCACCACCTGCCATACCACAGCGCCGGACAGCGCATAGGTGATGGCGGCGGTCAGAGAGGCCACTGCGGAGCAGACCTTTGTGTTGCCGGATGCGGTCACCAGATCCAGCTTGTTCAGCAGGGCAAAGCTCAAAAGAATAAAGGTGCCGCTGCCTGCGGCATAAAAGCCCGTATAGGTGCCCCAGACCAGACCAATGAACAGGGCCACTGCCACCTGCTGGCCACGGGAAAGCTCCCCAGAACGGTCCTCCAATCCAAAATCCCGGTTGAGGAGCAGTGCAATGGCGGCAATGGGCAGACAGATCAGCATGATAATCTGAAGGTATCGCTCCGGTACCAGCAGGTTGAGCTTTGCGCCCAGAATGGAACTGAGCAGGGATACCACGGCAGCAAGGATGGCGGTTTTCCAGTAGATGCGGCCCTTTTTTGCAAACCGTTCCAGAGAAATCACAGAACCGAGGCAGCAGCTGCACTGGTTGGTCCCGGCAATCAGATGAACCGGAAAGCCCAGCAGCATAAAGGTAGGCAGGGTCAGCAGTCCACCACCGCCGGAAACGGCGTCTATGATTCCGGCAAGAAAGAATGCACCGGCAATGACTGCGGTGGTGATCCAGGTGATTTCCATCCAATCCCTCCTAGGAATAAAGCCGCAATGACTTGCTTTCCCTGCGGCACCGTTGCACTTTGAATGCTCCTATTATTCATCGGAATGAAAGAAAAGTCAAGAGAATCCTGCATTTTGAGAGAAAAATCATGGTTTTCACGGAATATAATGAAATATGAAAGTGCGCTTCTGGCATTTTGACAAATAAAAACGCTGTGAAACAATGCGTTCCACAGCGTCAATCCGTTCAATCCTGTCCGTCAAACGATTTGCCCCACAGTACCTTGAACAACTTGAATAGGGCACAGAAAAACCGAATCCATCGGAGAAATCCTGTGCTCTGCAGTGCCTGGAGCAGATTATGTAGCGTGAGAATCAGCTGAATCCACCGGAAATACCTGGATTTTTGCACGGTATGAAAAACATCAGTGAATGCGCGGATCAATCCAATCCGCCGGAGGCACTTTCGCCCCACCGCACTCCCGTAGCGCGCCCAAGATCCAATCCGTCGGAGGCATTTTCGCCCCACCGCACTCCCGTAGCGCGCCCAAGATCCAATCCGTCGGAGACACCTTATTCCCCCGCAGGGTACGCCAGAAGTAGAGCCACAAAGGACATGCCGGTGGCATGTCCGACTGGCT
>CAVEIY010000114.1:0-6847 GCA_963615825.1 Flexilinea sp. | reverse complement strand
ATCCATGGACGCCGAAATCTGCTCCATGGTCTGATATTCATAATAATATCGCAGAAAAATTTCTTTATCCACCGGTGGCATGGACCGGACTGCCGCCAAAAGCCTGCGGCGCAAATCCTTTTCCAATGCCTGATTCTCCGGCGAAGCATCGGGCAGCTCCAGCACGTCCTCGTCCATGGGAAGTGTCTGGTGGAGACTGCGCAAAAAGCTCTTGGCACGGTTTCGTGCCACCGCACCCAGCCATGCCTTAACCTTGCCCCGGGAGATGGAGCCTGCATGCTCCCACAGGGAATAGAACACATCGGAAGATAGCTCTTCCAGGTCCTCTCTGGTGCCTTGATTGCGCAGAACATTATAGATTACGGTCTTGACATAGCTGCCATAGCGCTCCATGGCCTCCTGCAAAGCCCGCTGCTGCCGGTGGGACAGCTTATGATGCAGTTCTTCTTCTGTCACGTTCCACGCTCCTTTGCGGACATCTATATAGAGTGGCTGCAACCGAAAAAGGTTGCATAATCGTCCAATATTTTTTGTGTTTGCTTCAATGCGTCCAAGGTAATCCCTCAGCCGCAGTGATGTAGCGTTCCCCAGGCAATACCGCATAAATCGGGAGCGCCTCAAGGTAACACTGCATTATTCGGCAAGAGAGTCTGGCGATTAGAATCCGTCAGAATTCTCAACTGCAATGATGTAGCGTTCCCCCAGGCAATACCACATAAATTGGGAGTGCCTTAAGGTAGCACTGCATAATTCGGCAAGAGAGTCTGGCGAGAAGCTTTGCGTCAGAAAAAGGTGGAAAACCGCAGGAATACTTTGTGTATTTCAAGGTTTTCCTAACGCATTTCTGGCGGAAAGAATCCGTCAGAATCCGAAGCCACAATGATGTAGTGTTACCGTCAAAATAATAAAAAAAGGAGCCATAAGGCTCCTTCTTTTACCGGATTTCCGAAACTCAGATCTTCTCCTTGACCTTTGCAGCCTTGCCGACGCGATTGCGGAGATAGTAGAGCTTTGCTCTGCGAACCTTACCGCGGCGAACGGTCTCGACATTGACAATGTTAGGAGAATGAACGGGGAAGACCTTCTCCACGCCGACGCCATAGCTCAGGCGGCGAACGGTGATGGTCTGCTCCACACCGCCGTGCTTCTTGGCGATGATGGTGCCCTCAAAGACCTGAATTCTCTCGCGGGAGCCTTCCTTGATCTTTACGTGAACGCGAACGGTATCGCCGACGTTCATCTCGGGCAGCTCAGCCTTCATATTCTGCTGATCCAGTTTTTCAATCAGATTCATAAATGAATCCTCCCTTTTCAAAGGCGTTCTTAACCGCAAGGAATGCCATACACAACATATTGTGTGGCGCGGCAGAGGACCGCCCGTAATTAGCCTATCCATTCTATCATAAGGAGGATGAAAGTGCAAGCACTTTTTTCATTATTTTCCGGCAAAAAACCGTCCCGCCTGTCCGGCAGCCTGCCCAATATCGTATTGGCATTGCCTCGTTTCCCCACTTCCGCCCCAAACCGCAGGAATGGTTCCGGGCAGCGCCATGGTCTGAACAGACAGTTCGCCTCCGGTCAATAGACTTGCCCCCTGCCCCAGGATTTCCCGTAGCGAGACATTGGTTTTCGCATATTTCATTCCCTGAACCGCCAGCGATGGCAGCCGATTGCGCGGCAGCTGTCCAAGCCGATCAACCATTCCTGCAAACAGCTTCAGCTCCGGGTGCTCGATCTGATGATCTCCGGACAGCAATAACTCCTCCGCCTGCTGGCCGGTGATCGTTTCGCCGGATTCCGTTTCACCGGATGCCTGAATTCCGTCCATCGCCGTCACCGGCTGCCGAACTCTCTGGACATCCATGGATAGATACTGCCCCGTCTTTACCCCAAAAACGTCGGTTAGCGTAGAAACCATGGTCCGAATTCCCCGCTGTGCCGCCAGCCTTCTCAGGGTGATCCGTCCGCCCTGGGGATCGGGAATCTGGGTATCCGGGTCCAGGGAGCAAAGCCGCAGCTCCTTCCCCACTTTGCCGCAGAGCAGCAGATACCGCGGCGTATTCTCCTTCTCGGTTACAATCACCGTCATCACCTCCGGCGCATTCCGCACCAGAGTGCCCGTTCCCATGGTCTGTTGGAGCCGCCGGTGAATAAACAAAGTCTCCATCGACACCTCCACCAAAAACAGCGCTGCAACTGCCGCCATACAAACTGCCAAAACGCCCTTTTTCACCCTGCATCCCTCCATCTTTCTGGAAGTATGCCCGAATTGGCGTCATTCTATCAGCTTTTGCGGCGTTACATTTTCGATGCACCAGTAATGGGCATCCCGCGCTTTATGTCGCCAAGGCCGCCTGCGCGGACCTGCTCATACAGGAGCCGGTCATGCTTTTCCGATTCGTCCAGCACAATGAAAATACTCAGCTCCTGCCAGCTCAGCTCGTTACCGGGATAAAGCCGCTGTTTGGGGCTGGATACCCGCTTGCTGCCGATTTTCAGATTTCCCGCCTGAATTTCCCGTTTCAGCTCCGTTCCGTCCAGGAGTCCCAGTCGGCGCATGACATTTTCCACGGTGGTATAGTTTTGGGAAATGGAATATTGCAGCTCCACCTGCTCCAGCGGACGGAAATAGCTGCGGAATACGGGCTTGGCCGCATCCAGATTGGCCGTAAACCGAACGCCCATTCCGGTATTCTCCACCTTGCAGCTGCCCCCGTGGAGGGTCATAATCGTCCGGCAGATGGCAAGACCCAAGCCGGAGCCGCGGCTGTTTCGCGCCGCATCCCCCTGCCAGAAGGTTTCCCACACCTTTTTGATGTTCTCCTGGGGAATGTGCTCCCCCTGATTTTCCACGGAAAACGTCTCGTGGTTCATGCCAATGCGGAGAATGATTTTTCCGCCCTCCGGAGTATGTCGGATGGCGTTGGTCAAATAGTTCTCCACCACCTGCCCGAACCGATAGCGATCTCCATTGACCTTTTCCTCCCCAATCTGCCAGGAAATCTCCAAATTCTTGTCCGAAATGCTCTGCTCCAGGGGCTTTAGCAGCTCCCGTACCAGTTCCGTGAGGTTAAAGTCCTGCCGCCGGATTTTATAGCGGCCTGCCTCCAACCGGCTCAGGTCCAGCAGTTCCAGCACCATCCGGTCCATTTTATCTGCTTCCTCCCGAATGACGCCCAGATAGTATTCCTGCTTCGTCTCGTCGATATGCTCCTGCAGTGCCTGGGCATAGGAGGACATCACCGCAATGGGAGTTTTCAGCTCATGGGCAATGGCCGAAGTCATGGCACGCCGGGACGCCTCCGCATCTCTGGCATAGGCAATCACCTGCTGCTGCCGTGTCAGCTCATCCTGAAGGGGCTGCAGCTCCTTCTGCCGCCGTTTTTCGCAAAAGACCGGAAGTAGAATCAGCGCGGCAAAAAACGGAATCAGCAGCAGGAAAAAGCTTCCGCTGCGCATGCATTCCCGCATTGCCAGCTCCATGGGATGGAATTCCAGCCCATAAACCAATCTGATCGGCCCTTTGACACCAAAGGGATTTTCCTGTGGAAAAAACCAGCCGCTGCCGGAAAGTACGCAGGTAAATAACCCCTTCTTCCGATATTCCAAATTGTTCTGCTGGGAGCTGACCTCGGACAGCTGACGGATCAGCTGATCGGTGGCATTCCACTGCCCCACAAAGTCCAACTTCATGTTGGTGGGATCGCCGTAGGATTTCATGATTGCCACGGTGGAAAGCGAACGAAACCGGTCGCCGTCATAGGTGCTGGAAATATCATAAGTGGCCTTCTCCGCTCCCTCCGGCAGCGGCTCCCGTTTGCTGCTGAGATAGACTGAGCCGTTGTCGTTGAGGTCCGTGAGATAAAACACGGCGTTCAGCCAATAACCTTCAAATATCACCCGGGAGCCGTGATCCGTTCCCACATGCAGGTCCGCCAGCTGCAGCACTGCGGCGGCATCGGCGCTGTTTTCGTTGGGGAACGTCATGGGAACGGTCAGCTGATCGCCATTCCCCCGCGTCATGGTGGCAATGAGCATATTCCGTGAGCTGCACAGCAATTGCCCGTCCCGATTCGTCAGAACGGTTGCGCTGATGGCCGGGTATTCCAGATAATCCGTATTGCTCTGGCTTTCCATGGCCAGCGCATATTGGCTCAGGGTTCCCTGCTCCAGCTCCGTTGCCGCCTGCATCCGATTCTGTGCATCAGCAAAGCCGGTTTCGGCACAGACCTCCATCCGAGTTTGAATCTCCCTGGCCTCCCACAGCAGCATAATGCTCAGACTGCACAGCCACAGCAGCACAATCCCGCCCATGGTCAGGAGCCGCAGCGGCACATCCGCTTTTTTCATTTTGGTTCCTCCGCCAACCGGTAGCCCACCCGAATGATGGTTTCAATGGGCACCCCTCTGGCCCGAAGCTTTTTGATGTGGGTATCCACCGTCCGCTCGTCGCCCTCATAGTCATAGCCCCAGACCTTCACCAGCAGCTGCTCCCGGGACAACACCTGACCTCGGTTTTCCATCAGGCACCGCAGCAGAGAGAATTCCCGGTTGGGCAGCTCCTGCTCCCGTCCGCGGATACTGGCCCGATGGGAATGGAGGTTCAGGGTAATGCCTGCCGCCTCCAGTTGTCCGTTTGCCCCAATGCACCCTCGGCACCGGGCAATCAGCGCCTTGGTCTTGGCATAGAGCACCGCCATAGAATAGGGCTTGGTCACATAGTCGTCCGCCCCCAGCTCATAGCCCCGGAGCTTATCATCCTCATCCGACAGCGCCGTTAAAAAGATAATCGGAACGCTGCTGTTTTTCCGAACGGCACGGCATACGGTAAATCCGTCCAGCTCCGGCATCAGAATATCCAGCAGCACCGCATCGACCGTGTTGTCCCGCAGATAGTCCAGGGCAGCCTGGCCGTTTTCCGCACCCACCGGTTCCTCGCCCTTTGCCGCAAAATAATCGCACAAAATCTCACGCAGTCTGGTTTCGTCCTCTACAATCAGTACGCGATCTCCCATATCCATCCCCTCCTTTTTCTAGCATAATGATACCATGTGTTCCCGCTGTGACCAAGGTGCATTTTTTGCATCGGGTACAAAATTTGTTTTTTCATAGAAAAAGAGCGCCGCACAAACCACCGTGCAGCGCTCCAAGCCTTATCATTTATGTGTTTCCCGCCTGTCCGCAGCAGGAAGGTTGCAGCTTATCATCAAATGAGATCTTTTCTGGCCAGATAACCGTAGGCACTCTCTGCCGTCTCTGCTGCCCGGCGAATGGCCTGCTCCATGGCATAGGCGGCAAGGGTTCCCACCGCGTCCATGCTGCCTGCCACCTCGCCGGTGCTCACAGCATAGATGCTGTCGCCATCTCCGGAGGTATGGACCGGACGGATGGCCCGTGCATAGCCATTATGGGTCATTCCGGCCACCTTGCAGAGCTTTGCCTTGGGCAGCTTTACATTGGTTACAATGCAGCCGATGGTGGTATTGGCTCCCGCCTGGGCCTCAATTCCCTGAATCATCGCCTCAAAGGAGCTGCTCAGGGTCTTGCGATCCTCGCTGAGGAGTCCCGCCATCACCTTGCCGTCGGAACCGTAGACGTCTCCGGCTGCATTCACTGCCACCATCGCGCCTACCTTGATCTCGCCAACCTGCACCGCATAGGCGCCAAAGCCGGTTTTCATCGCCCGGTCAGGCCCCATGATTTTTCCAACGGTGCAGCCGGTACCGGCCCCAACATTCCCCTCTTCCGGTGCGTCATAGGAGGCATGCTCACAGGCGGCATAGGCCATGGCGGCATCGGGACGGACGTCATAGCGCCCGCAGCCCAAATCAAACACACAGCTCTGGCACACCAGGGGCACCCGAATGGGACCCACAGCAAAGCCCTCGCCGCGCTCTTCCAGATACTTCTGAACGCCTCCGGCTGCATCCAGTCCGAATGCGCTTCCGCCGGAGAGCACCACCGCATTGATGCCCTCCGCGGTCATCAGCGGATTTAAAATCTGGGACTCTCGGGAGGCGGGACCGCCGCCCCGTACATCCAGTCCCGCAGGACTCATATGGTCCAGGAGGATCACCGTCAGTCCGGTTCCGGCCTCCAGGTTCTGGGCATGACCAACCTTGAAGCCCCCAACCTCCATAATTCCGATTTCTTTCATATTCGGCGCTCCTTTATTTTTTCAGCGCAACCTTCAGGACCTTGCAGATAGAGCCGCTGATGATGCAGCCCACTGCCGCCTCGATGAGCGCCTGAACGCCCACATAGGCCGCCACAAACAGCACGGCATTGTGCTGGAGCTTATAGAGCAGATCCTCTCCCAGCACCGCTGCAATATTGGGCGCATTCAGGAACACAATCACCAGCACGGTCATATAAAACAGGGTATTGAGCAGAGGCGCTGCAATACCGCCTACGTAATAGCAAATGGTCTTAGTCTTATCAATCTTCTGGATTGCCTTAAAGACCCAGCCGGTGCAGAAGCCCATCAGCGCCCGGGTGACAATGGTGTTCACCAGGCTCAGGATAATCAGCGTTGCGCCGGAATAGCCTGCCATCGTCATAGTGGCAAAGCCGGTCTTTACTGCGGTATAAAAGCTGATACAACCCATGGTAGTGCCCAGGATGGTGCCAGCCAACGGCCCCAGCATCATAGCGCCCACAGCCACCGGTACAGTCATAATCGAAGCGTACTGTCCGGGCAGCGGAATCATTGCCAGGCCCGTGATGTTCATCATTAAGAGGATCGCCATCAAAAGCGCCAGCTCAATGAGATACCGAAGATTCGTCTTTTTCTTGTTTTGCATATTCAATTCCTCCTGCTGCCGTTCCGCTCAGCGGATACAGCGCA
>CAVEIY010000113.1:0-6877 GCA_963615825.1 Flexilinea sp. | reverse complement strand
GTATAATATGTGCTAAGCGTTTTGACAGCGAACGATTTTGTTTGCTGGAAAGGAGAAGCCTATGTCATTGGAGCACGATCAGGCTGTGCCGGAAGCGCCTCAGGGGTATGTGCCCCAGGTGCATCTGGAGTCGGAGCATACCGAAGTAGCCGCCTCCAACCTGCCCGATTCCGAAGCTGCCGATTCTGCGGTACCGGAAACACCGCCTGTAGAACATACCGATCCCCCGACTCTGCCGGAACAGGACGATCCCAATTCGATTCCTCCGGCAGTCCCGGAATCATCTGCGGAGGAAGCAGAACCCCCTGAGGAACCTGATAAACCTGAAGAACCCGAAGAACCCGAAGAATTGGATGAATCGGAAGAGCCAGAAGAGCCGAAACATCCGGAGCCGCCCCTCCAGGAGCCGACGCCTGCAAAGGGAAAAAAGCAAAAGAGCAGGAAGCTGTTTATTGCCCTGACCAGCCTGTTTGTGGTGCTGGCTCTGGCAGTAATCGGCGGCATCAGCTATGTCTACTTTGTGATTAAACCCTATGAGAGCTATGATAAAATCATGCCCAACGTCTACTGTGCGGGCATCAATCTGGGCGGCATGACCAAGGAAGAGGCCAAGGAAGCCATTGAAGAGGCCCTTCGCTCCCCGGCCAACACGGTCAATGTGATTCTGCCTGACGGCAGCTACACCTTCCACCCCGAGCAGGAGGGCGTGACACTGAATGCTGATGCCGTGGCAGACCGCGCTTATCGTTATCTCCGCAGCGATACCACTGCCTATGGCATGTATCAGGCCTATCGCAACGCCAAGTCCACGGAATATCGGCTCAGTGCAGAGACAGAGCTGCACTACAGCCAGGAGGATATTCAGGAAAAAGCGGAGGAAATCTCCCAGGAAACCTACATTGCCCCCACGGAGACAACCGCTTCCTACGATGAATCAACCCATACCGTCACCCTGAGCCTGGGTACCCCCGGGCGGATCATAGAAGCCGATACCATCGCTCAGGCGGTGGACAATGCCTTTGCAACCTTGGACTTTTCCGATATTACGCTGGATTACGACAAGGTGGAAATCGACACCAAGGCGATTCGGCGGCTGTCCAATCAGTGTGCCCAGGAATATGGCTCGGAACCGGTGGAGCCTGAGGTCTATGCCGATACAGAGGTGCATACCATTGATGTTACCATGGGGCAGCCCGGTTATACGCTGGATCCCAGTGCGCTGTATGATCTGGCAAAGGAAAAGGTGGAGTCCGAGGCGTACGGAACCGTCTCCATGGAGCTGACGGAGGTGCTTCCCACCGACGTGGATATCACCGACGCCTATCATGAGCTTGCCTGCGATCCCACAGAGCCGTATTATGCTTACGGCGACGTGCAGGAGGGCTATGATGGCTATACCCTGGACTGGGATATGGCAATCGACGAAATTATGAATACCCCCTGGGGCGAAAAGGTCAGCATCCCCATGACCGCAGTTCCGCCTACGCAAACTGCGGATGAGGTTCGCGCCGTGCTGTTCCGGGATCAGCTTTCTACCTTCTCCTCCCCCCACACAGCCAACAGCGGACGGACGGCAAACCTGAAGCTGGCATGCAGCGCCATCAACGGAACGGTCATCAACCCCGGCGAGACGTTCTCGTTCAACAGTGTTGTAGGCGAGCGGACTGCGGCCAAGGGCTATCAGAAAGCTACGGTCTATGTGGGCAGCAATTCGGTGGAGGAAACCGGCGGCGGTATCTGCCAGGTGGCGTCTACCGTCTATGATGCGGCGCTGTATGCCGATCTGGAAATCACCGAGCGCGCCCCTCATACGTTCTTTGTGACCTACGTAAACGGCGGACTGGATGCAACGGTTTACTGGGGTTCCCAGGATTTCTGCTTTAAAAACAACACGGACTATCCCATTCGGGTAGACGCTTGGGTTTCCGGCGGCTATGTCAACATTTCCATTTACGGTACCAAAACCAACGACAACTATGTGGTTCTGGATTATTCCAAGCTGTCCACAACCCCCTACAGCACGGTGACGGAGTATGACAGCTCCCTGCCCTCCGGTACCACCAAGGAAAAGACCTATCCCTATACCGGCTACACCTATGAGGCCTATCAGTACGTCTACAGCGGCGACGGAACGCTGCTGGAAACCAATTATCTGGGAAAGAGCACCTATAAAAAGCGTGACCGGGTGATTGTGGTTGGAACCGGCTAGAAAGGAGCACTGTTTATGACAAAGGAAGAACTGGTTGCACTGGCAGAAGAAGCTATGACCCATGCCTATGTGCCCTATTCCGGTTATAAGGTCGGAGCGGCGCTTTTGACCGCAGACGGCCGGGTTTATCAGGGCTGCAACATCGAAAATGCATCCTACACCCCCACAGTCTGCGCAGAGCGGACGGCGTTTTTCAAAGCGGTATACGACGGGGTACGGGACTTTACCGCCGTTGCGGTGGTAGGCGGCAAAAACGGAGTCATCACAGGCTTTTTCCCACCCTGCGGCGTATGCCGCCAGGTGATGCGGGAGTTCTGCCGGGACGATTTTACCATCTATCTTGGCGGCGCGGCAGGAGAAATTAAGACGCTGACCCTGCGGGAGCTTCTGCCCTACAGCTTCTCGGCATCGGAGTATATGCAGGACGTTTAACGGATTCTTTGGCCCGGACTTTACAAAAAAGTCCGGGTCATTTTTCCCGAAAATCAGAAAATCGCTCCATTTGGGCTGAAAATATCACCGGAAATGAAAATTCAGGTTGATTTTTCCCGTAGATTGTGTAAGAATAGGGTGGCGATAAAATCGTCGCAAATTTTTTTGGAGGTTGAATTACATGAAGAGAATCACTGCGCTTGTTCTCGCTGCGGTCATGATGCTGGCAATGCTGTCTGGCTGCGGCTCTTCCGATGGCAGCGCTGCCGCTTCTTCCGCTGCTGGCTCTACCGCCGCTGCTGCTGAGGCTGGCTCTGGCACCGAGACTACTTCTGGCACCGATAAGATCGCCCTTGTTACCGACGTAGGCAACATCGACGACGAGTCCTTTAACCAGACCTGCTATGAGGCTATGGTAGCCTATGGCAAGGAGCACAACATTGAGACTACTTACTACAAGCCCACCGAGGACTCCACCGACGCTCGTGTGACTTCCATCACTCAGGCTGTCAACGAGGGCGCTACCGTTATCGTAATGCCCGGCTATCTGTTCGGTGAGGCCATCGGCCAGACTCAGGATCTCTATCCCGACGTAAAGTTCATCGCTGTTGACGTTGGCGAGAGCGATCTGGGCGACACCACTCTGGCAAAGAACACCCACACCATGGTATTCCATGAGGAGCAGGCTGGCTATCTGGCAGGCTATGCTGCTGTAATGGAAGGCTACACCAAGCTGGGTTACCTGGGCGGCATGGCTGTTCCCGCTGTACAGCGCTATGGCTACGGCTACATCCAGGGCATCAACGACGCTGCAAACGAGAAGGGCGTCGATGTTGAGATCAAGTACACCTACGGCGGTCAGTTCTTCGGCGACGCTACCATCACTGCTAAGATGGAAGGCTGGTACTCCGAGGGCACCGAGGTTGTGTTTGCTTGCGGCGGCGGCATCTATACTTCCGCTGTTGAGGCTGCCAACAAGTACGAGGGCAAGGTCATCGGTGTTGACGTTGACCAGTCCAACATTGATCCCTGCATCATCACCTCTGCTATGAAGGGCCTGTATGCTGCTACCTACAACGCACTGGACACCTACTTCAACGGCCAGTGGGATACCATCGGCGGCACCCTGTCCTCCCTGTCTCTTGCCGATGGCGACTATGTTGGTCTGCCCACCGACACCTGGAGCATGAAGAACTTCACCGTGGACGACTACAACGCTCTGGTTGAGAAGATCAAGTCCGGCGAGGTTACCATCTCCGACTCCATCGCGGACTATCCCGCTGTTGGCGATCACTGCACTCTGACTGTTGTCGAGTAATTGAAAAAACTTTTTCTCCCGCTGCCTGCAACATGGCAGCGGGAATTTTTTTGCACCATTTTGCCGGAATCGGTGCGCTTGGCGGATAAAACCAGGATAAATCCAAATGATTTCCTTGCATTTTGACACAAGAATCAATATAATAGAAGATGCATTATAAAACGAGGGAGATGATGTGCATGAGCGATTATGTCATTGAAATGCTGAACATCACCAAGGAATTCCCGGGGATTAAGGCAAATGATAATATCACTCTTCAGCTGAGAAAAGGAGAGGTTCATGCGCTTCTGGGCGAAAACGGCGCTGGCAAGTCTACCCTGATGAGCGTTCTCTTCGGACTTTATCAGCCGGAATCCGGCACCATCAAAAAAGACGGCCAGGTGGTTGAGATCAAGAATCCCAACGACGCTACGGCCCTGCATATCGGCATGGTGCATCAGCATTTTAAGCTGGTGGAATGCTTTACCGTACTGGACAATATTATCCTGGGCTGCGAGCCTTGCAGCCATGGGTTTATCAACCGGAAGGAAGCCAGGAAAAAGGTTGTGGAGCTGTCTGAGCGCTACGGCCTGAAGGTGGACCCCGATGCAAAGATTGAGGATATCTCCGTTGGTATGCAGCAGAGAGTAGAAATTCTCAAAATGCTCTACCGGGAAAACGAAATTCTGATTTTTGACGAGCCGACTGCGGTTCTGACCCCGCAGGAGATCGACGAGCTGATGGAGATCATGCGGAACTTCACCCGTGAGGGCAAGAGCATCCTGTTTATCACCCATAAGCTGGCCGAGATTATGGCAGTGGCAGATCGCTGTACGGTACTCCGGAAGGGTAAATGCACCGGCACCGTCGAGATTAAAAATACCAACGCGCAGGAGCTTTCCAAGATGATGGTAGGCCGTGACGTTCAGCTCACCGTCTCCAAGAAAGAAAGCCATCCCGGCGAGGCAATTTTGAAGGTGAACGGTCTGACGGTTCCCTCTAAGCTTCATAAAAACGATGCGGTAAAGAACGCATCTCTGGAGGTCCGCAGCGGTGAGATTGTCTGTCTGGCCGGAATCGAAGGCAACGGACAGACGGAGTTTGTCTATGCGGTAACCGGTCTGGAAAAGCCCACCGCCGGTACCGTGACGCTGATGGGTCAGGATATCACCTCTGCCTCCATCCGTACCCGCAGCAAAACCGGCATGAGCCATATTCCCGAGGACCGGCACAAGCATGGTCTTGTTTTGGATTATACGCTGGAGGAAAATATGGTGCTCCAGCGCTATTGGGAGCCGCAGTTCCAGAATCATGGTGTGATTCGTCGGGATGCCGTGCGGGAGTATACCAATCGCCTGATTGAGGAATACGATGTTCGTTCCGGTCAGGGCGCCGTGACCACCGTTCGTTCCATGTCCGGCGGCAACCAGCAGAAGGCCATTATTGCCCGTGAGCTGGATAAGAACCCGGAGCTGCTGGTGGCTGTTCAGCCCACTCGCGGACTGGATGTCGGCGCCATTGAGAACATTCATCGCCAGCTGGTGGCACAGCGGGACGCCGGTAAGGCCGTTTTGCTGGTATCCCTGGAGCTGGATGAGGTTATGAATCTCTCCGATCGAATTCTGGTGATGTATGAGGGCGAGATCGTGGGCGAGTTTAACCCCAAGACCACCGACGTGCAGACCCTGGGCCTTTATATGTCCGGCGCAAAGCGCGGTCATAAATTTGAGGAGGTGTCCTGATGAAAAAACAAGCGAAATCACCTCTTTTGCAGCGCAGCGGTGTGGCAACGGTATTCTCTTCCCTGCTGTGTATTGTGATCGGTCTTGCCCTGGGCTTCCTGTTCTTGCTGGCACTGGACCCCAAGGGTGCGTGGGAAGGCGGCTTTTTGCGGATCCTAAAGGGCGGCTTTTATATGTGGCCCATTGGCGTAGGCCGTGAAATTGCCCAGATTGCTCCCCTGATTATGACCGGTCTTTCCGTTGGCTTTGCGTTTAAGACGGGCCTGTTTAACATCGGCGCTGCCGGTCAGTATACCGTGGGTGCCTTTGGCGCGCTGTTCTTCGCCATTGTGCTGAAAATGCCCTGGTGGGTGTGCCTGCTGGCTTCCGCCCTGTTCGGTGCCATCTGGGGCGCAATTCCCGGTATCCTCAAGGCATATCTCAACGTCAACGAGGTTATCACCGCCATTATGTTCAACTGGATTGGACTCTATGCGGTCAACACCATCATCTATGGCGGCGGCACCGGCATTATGTACGATGCCACCAAGACCAAGTCCTACAGCCTGCGGGCAAACTTCCCGGATGCGGTGATTCCCGATCTGGGCCTGGGCAGCGTATTTAACAACAAGTCTACCACCATCGCGGTGTTCCTGGCCATTCTGGTGGCGATTATCATCTGGTTCATTATTGACAAAACCACCTTTGGCTATGAGCTGAAGGCTTGCGGCCACAACAAGGATGCCGCTCGCTATGCGGGCATCAACGAAAAGCGGAATATCATTCTGTCCATGGTGATTGCAGGCGCGCTGGCCGGCTTCGGCGCAGGACTCTATTATCTGTCCGGTGTGGCCGAGTGGAACCCCCAGGATTCCACGGCTCTGCCTGGTATTGGCTTCGACGGCATTTCCGTTGCACTGCTTGCCTCTTCCAATCCCATTGGTACGATTTTCTCTGCGGCATTTATCTCCCACATCACCACAGGCGGCGGCTTTATGGACACCAATGTATTCCCGCCTGAGATTGCCGATGTCATTTCCGGCGTGGTCATTTACCTGTGTGCCTTCTCCCTGCTGTTTAAAAACTGGTTTTCCAAGAAGATGCACCAGCGCAAGGAAGTCAAGGCGGACAAGCTACCAGATTCATCGCAGCCAGATGAAATGGCCGGAAAGGAGGATGACGCACAATGATGCTGCTTCTCAAATACACCCTCATGTA
>CAVEIY010000112.1:0-6885 GCA_963615825.1 Flexilinea sp. | reverse complement strand
CTACCAACTGAGCTATACCAGCAAACTCTCTCAAAGAGCATGGCTATTATATCTCCGCTTCCCCACTTTGTCAAGCACTTTTTTTGAAAACCGCCAATTTTTTTGCTTTCGCCTTGTAAACCGTCCAGTCCGGTGGTAAACTAGACAGGAAAATTAGACGGAAGGTCGTGAACGATATGTGGACCGATGACGAAATTACGACTGGTGTTCTGGCGGAATTCCAGACGCTTTGTCAAATTCCCCATCCCTCCGGGCACGAAGCTCAGCTGGCCCAGATGCTGCAGGCGCAGCTTTCTGCCCTGGGCTTTACACCACAGCTGGACGACACTGGAAATCTTATTTGTGAGGTACCCGGCACCAGCGGTCTGGAAGCAAAGCCCAGGCTGGCTTTGCAGGCGCATATGGACATGGTTTGCGTCGGCGCACCGGACTATGTTCCGGAGCAGGACCCCATTCACACCTGCTTAAAAGACGGCTTTCTCTGCACCGATGGGCGCAGCTCTCTGGGTGCGGACTGCGGCATTGGCCTGTCCGCTGTAATGTACCTGCTCCGGCGCAATCGACCCCATGTCCCGTTACGGCTGATTTTTACGGTTGATGAAGAACGCGGGTTAGCCGGTGCAAAAAGGCTCCAAACGGACTGCCTTTCTGGCTGCTCCGCTCTCATCAATCTTGACGGGTTCCATTTTGGCGAGTTGATGATCTCCAGCGCCGGCGGCCGTCGCCAGACCTTCCGTCGCTCCCCTGATTGCTTCTTCCCCATGCTGGATCACCCGCTGACGCTGACTGTATCCGGACTTTTGGGCGGACATTCCGGAGATGATATCGGCTCCGGTCGAGCCAACGCTGCCCAATTGCTCCTATGGCTGCTGCAATCTATCGAAACACCCTATGAGCTATCCGGTATTGACGCAGGCACGCAGCACAATGCCATTCCCAGCACTGGAAGCGCGCATATCGTCATTGATGCCCGGGATCTCGATACGTTGACTGCCCTGGTCGCCCAATTTCAGCAGGATGCCCGCGCCATGTACCCAGCTGATCCGGGTATCACCGTTTCCCTGGCCCCCACAGAGATGCCCGCAACTGTCTTAACGGTAGACGAGCGGGATGACTTTCTGGCATTGGGCGGTCTGATTCCCTATGGCGTATCGGAAATGCATCCGCTGGTCCCGGAGGTTCCCGGTGTTTCCTGTAATCTTGGCAAACTTTATGTCGATGCAAACCAGCTGGAGATTCAGAGCTTCCTTCGTGCCTGTCAGGACGACACCATGGAGCTGCAAGGAGATTTTCTTGCAGCAGCGGCACAAGGCTTTGGCTACACGGCAGAAAGTGATCTCTATCCGGCCTGGTCCGGCGTCGCGCAGGATCCGCTGACGGAGCTTTTCCTGGCAGAGGGTGCGAAATTGGGGCTGTCTCTCAAGAAAAACGCCGTCCATGTGGGGCTGGAAACCTCCATTTTGCATCATCTCGCACCTGAAATCCCCATGGTATCCACCGGAATGGACATTTTGTCTCCTCATTCTGCCGGTGAACGGGTCCGGCTTTCTACCATCGCCCCCTTTACGCGACTTTTGGATGCTTGTCTGCGACATTGGGGCTAGTATTCCCCGCATATGGCACCATTTTCTTTACATAATACAATATCTTGTGGCATTCTCACGGGGATGCCACAAAATTTTGTGTCTTTTTGTTTGATTCGCGCTTTTTCACTTGACATCACAGGTCCACTATGTCAAAATATAGTGGCGTAAATCAGTATCAAACACTAGATATTGTGCCCGACGGTTTGGACCACCACAATAGGGCAACATGATACACGTAGAAAAAGAGGGAACAATATGATTCAAAGCATTATCAAGCGCGACGGTCGTGTGGTGCTCTATGAGCAGGGCAAGATCGCTTCCGCCGTACTCAAATCCCTGGAGGCCACCGGCGAGGGCAATGCCGCCGATGCTGCCCGGGTTGCCAACGCTGTCCAGGCTGATCTGGAGGCCAAATACCCCACCTCCTCCCCCAACATCGAGGCCATTCAGGATGCTGTGGAGCAGGAGCTGATGAACCACGGGTTCAATGCCACCGCAAAGGCCTACATTCTCTATCGCGCCAACCGCACCCGTGCCCGGGAAGCCAACACGGCGCTGATGAAAACCATCGACGAAATCACCAACATTGACGCCCGCGCCAGCGATATGAAGCGGGACAACGCCAACATCGACGGCAACACGGCCATGGGCTCCATGCTGCAAATTGGCGCCGCCGGTGCAAAAGCTTATAATGAAGTATATCTGCTCCGTCCCGAGCATGCAAAGGCATACCGGGAAGGCGATATTCACATTCACGATTTCGACTTCTATTCTCTGACCACCACCTGCTGCCAGATTGATATCATTCGGCTGTTCCACGGCGGCTTTTCCACCGGCCATGGCTATCTGCGGGAGCCGCAGGGCATCGCCAGCTATGCAGCCCTGGCCGCCATCGCCATTCAGTCCAACCAGAACGATCAGCACGGCGGTCAGTCCATCCCCAACTTTGACTACGGCATGGCAGAGGGCGTAGCCAAAACGTTCCTGCGTGCTTATCGCCGCTGTCTCACCGAGGCTTTGGAGGACAAGCTGGACCTGGACGACGCCAAGGACGCTGTGACCGAAGCCATGGACGACGCGAAAGCCGCCACCGGCGAAGCCGCCCGTCTGGAAAACACACCTGCCTATGACCGTGCCGTGGCCGCGGCGCTGTGCGGCAGTTTCGCCCTGTCCGGCAAGGATGCAGCGAAGATCATCGCGCGGGCCAGAAAGCGTGCAGTGGAGGCAACCGACCGGGACACCTATCAGGCCATGGAGGGCTTTGTTCACAACCTCAACACCATGCACTCCCGTGCCGGTGCGCAGACGCCCTTCTCCTCCATCAACTACGGCACCGATACCACGCCCGAGGGCCGAATGGTCATTCGGAATATTCTTCTGGCGCTGGATGCCGGTCTTGGTCATGGCGAAACCTGCATCTTCCCCATTCACATTTTCAAGGTAAAAGAGGGCGTCAACTATAATCCCCAGGATCCCAACTATGACCTGTTCCGGCTGAGCTGCAAGGTCAGCGCCCGTCGGCTGTTCCCCAACTATGTGTTCCTGGATTCTCCCTTCAACCTGCAATACTACAAGCCCGGTCATCCGGAGACGGAGGTTGCCACCATGGGCTGTCGTACCCGAGTCATGGGCAATGTCTATGATCCCACCCGGCAGATCGCCTACTCCCGCGGCAACCTGTCCTTCACCTCCATCAACCTGCCCCGTCTGGCCATTGAAAGCCATGGGGACGAAAAGCTGTTCTATGAAAAGCTTCAGGCCATGCTGGAGCTGGTAGCTCAGCAGCTCTTGGACCGCTTTGAAATCCAGGCCAGCAAGCACGTTTACAACTATCCCTTCCTGATGGGCCAGGGCGTCTGGCTGGACTCCGACAAGCTCTCTCTCCAGGACGATCTCCGGGAAGTGCTGAAGCACGGCACCCTTTCCATCGGCTTCATCGGTCTGGCAGAAACCCTTACCGCACTCTACGGCCATCACCACGGCGAGAGTGAGGAGATGCAGAAAAAGGGTCTGGAAATCATCGGCTATATGCGGGACTTCTGCGACAAGAAATCTCAGGAGCTGACCATGAACTTCACGCTGCTGGGTACCCCTGCCGAGGGTCTGTCCGGTCGCTTTATCCGCATGGATCAAAAGCGCTACGGTAAAATTCCCGGAGTGACGGATCGGGAGTATTACACCAACAGCTTCCATATTCCCGTATGGTATCCCATCTCCGCCTATGATAAGATCCGGCTGGAGGCCCCCTATCATGCGCTGTGCAACGCCGGTCATATCAGCTATGTGGAGCTGGACGGCGACACCGCAAAGAACGTCGAGGCCTTTGAAACCGTGGTACGCTGGATGCACGACTGCGGCGTCGGCTACGGCAGCATCAACCATCCGGTGGATCGTGATCCGGTCTGCGGCTATGTTGGCGTAATCGGTGACGTTTGCCCCCGGTGCGGACGGCACGAAGGCGAGGAAATCCCTCCCGAGCGGGTAGCGGAGCTGCGGAAAATGTACCCCGAGATGCCTGCATTTCAGGGGATCGAATAACAACAAATCACAACTGTGCTTTTTAAGGAGGTAGGTTCTATGAAAACCGAAAATATGCATGTAAAAATGGGTGAAGGCGTTGGATTTGAGCGAATCCGCCGAATCACCGGTTATCTGGTCGGCACCATGGACAAGTGGAACGACGCAAAGCGCGCCGAAGAGCGGGACCGCGTGAAGCACGGTCTTTCCCGGAATGCTTAATCTGGCCGGCATTACCGAGGACAGCATTGTAGACGGTCCCGGCATTCGCACCACCTTTTACTGCCAGGGCTGTCCTCACCACTGTCCCGGCTGCCACAATCCCGAAACCTGGGACTTCTCCGGCGGCACGCCCATGGAGGAAACCCGTTTGGTCAAGATTGTGGAGAGCAATCCCCTTTGCCACGGCGTAACCTTCTCCGGCGGCGAACCCTTTGCGCAGGCCGAGGGGTTTGTCCAATTGGCAAAGCTCCTAAAAGGAAAGGGCTATGAGGTTGCCTCCTATTCTGGCTACACCTTTGAGCAGCTTCTAAACGGTACCGATGCCCAAAAGGAACTTCTTGCTCAGCTGGATGTACTCATCGACGGACCGTTCGTTCTTGCACAGCGGAGTCTGGAGCTGAATTTCCGGGGCAGCCGAAATCAGCGGGTCCTCAACGTCCCGGAAAGTCTCAAAGCAGGACATGCCGTGGAGGAAACCAGCGGACGCTGGCTTGGCACCTATTAAATACGATTCACCAAAAACAGGGCAGCTTTTTGCTGTCCTGTTTTCTGTATTAGACAAGGCAATACCGCACAAATTGGCAGCGAGGATTCAGCCTGAGATTTTGCGTCGGAAAAAGTAGTTTTCCGCAGGCATACTTTATGTGTGTCAAGAAAATTGGGCGAATTTCCGGTGGAAAAGACCGGCTGTAGCCCAGTGACACATTTGTGCAGTGTCGCCACAGGTAACATTTTACACATTTCATGCAAATGGAGGCTGTTATTTCTTACCCGGCTGTGATAAAATACACCGGTAAGAATTGATGAATGATGGAACGCAAAGAAGGAGCTTGTTCATGGATACCAGAAGAAAAGTCGGCGTCATTGGCCACCGGAACCCCGATACGGATTCGATCTGTTCCGCCATCGCCTATGCTGCCTTAAAAAATGCCACCGGAGAGATGAGCTGTGAGCCGCTGCGAGCCGGAGCCATCAACGGCGAAACGGAATATGTGCTTCGTCGGTTCGGCGTCCCCGCCCCGGAGCTTTGTCCCGATGTCAGCGCCCAGGTGATGGACATCGACATCCGCCCTATGCCCGGTACCGATGGCATGACCACCGTGCGCCGCGCCTGGGAAACCATGCGCGATCAGCAGATCTCCACCCTGCCCATCACCGACGGCGAGGGGAATCTCATGGGAATCATCACCCTGAAGGATCTCGCCATGGCAAACATGGATATCTCCAGCACCCGTTTTCTTTCCGTATCCCACACCCCTTATAAAAACATCATCGAAACACTCAGCGGTACTCTGATTACCGGCAATCCCGACGGCTGCGTTACCACCGGAAAGGTGGTCATCGGCGCGGCAAGTCCCGAAACCATGGAGGAAATCCTGGAGCCTGGGGATCTGGTGCTGGTGGCAAACCGCTACGAATCCCAGTACTGCGCCATTGAAATGGGTGCAGCCTGTGTGATCGTCTGCACCGGTTCCGCCGTGCCGAAAACCATCGTGCGCCTTGCTCAGGAAAAGGGCTGCACGATTATCTCCACCCCGCATGACACCTATCCCGCCTCCTGCATGATCTCCCAGAGCGTTCCCATCTCCTATTACATGCTCCGGAATGATCTTCTGACCTTCCGCACCACCGACTCTGTGGAGGATGTCAAAGAGGTCATGGGTAAGGTCCGCTTTGTCTACTTTCCTGTGCTGGACAGCGATGGAAAATATGTAGGCGTCATCTCCCGCCGAAACCTCTTAAATCTCCATCGGAAGCAGCTGATTCTGGTGGATCACAACGAGCGCACCCAGTGCGTAGACGGCTGGGAGGAAGCGGAGATTCTCGAAATCATCGACCATCACCGCATTGGTAATCTGGAAACCAGTGGTCCCGTCTATTTCCGCAATCAGCCGGTGGGCTGCACGGCAACGGTAATCTATCAGATGTATCAGGAAGCTGACCAGGACGTACCGGGCGACATTGCCGGACTGCTGCTGTCTGCCATTCTGTCCGACACCTTGAAATTCCAGTCTCCCACCTGCACCCCCCTGGACATCCGAACCGCAAAAAATCTCGCTGCTATTGCCCAGGTGGATATTGACGAGCTGGCCCAGGCAATGTTTGAGGCAGGCGAAAGTCTGGATGGCAAAACTGCCGAGGAAATCTTCCAGCAGGACTACAAAACCTTTGTTCAGGGCAGCCTGCAAATCGGCGTAGGGCAGGGCAGCTTTGTAAGCCAGGCTAACTATGACAAGGCAAAGGCCATGGTTTCCGCCTATCTCAAAACGGCGTCTCTGGGCGTGGATATGGCATTTTATATGCTCACGTCCCTTCAGGACCAGTCGGCGCTGGTGCTCTGTGCCGGTTCCGGTGCGCTGGAGCTGGTGACCCGCGCCTTCCATACCGAGGCCGTGGACGGCTGCGTTCTGCTGCCTGGCGTTGTCTCCCGAAAAAAGCAGTTTGTGCCCCAATTGATCCGCGCGCTTCAGGACTGATCCGAGGCTTTCTTTTCTGATCCAATCCGGCGGTTTACCTTTCTTTTCTTCTGGAAGGTAAACCGCTGTTTTTTCTCTGAAAT
>CAVEIY010000111.1:0-6888 GCA_963615825.1 Flexilinea sp. | reverse complement strand
AGACAACACCATACCGTTGCGTCTTAGGTATTGTGGTCGGAGACATGCATTTTCTTCAGGTTTCCGATTTTTTGGCTGCGCTGCTCCATCTCCTCCAGCACGTCCTCCAGCGGGATATTCAGTTCCGCCATCATCACCAGCACATGATAAAACAGATCGTTGATCTCCCCTACCGTATCCGACTGCACGTCGTTTTTTGCCGCAATGATGGTTTCCGCGCTCTCCTCCCCCACTTTTTTCAGGATTTTATCCAGTCCCTTTTCAAACAGGTAGCAGGTATAGCTGCCCTCCATGGGATGCTGCTTCCGATCCAGGATCACCTCATACATGTCCTTCAAAATCGTATCGCTCATTGTATTTCCTCCAGTTTGTTATAAAAGCAGGATACTGCGCCGGTATGGCAGGCCGGTCCTGCCGGTTCCGCCAGCAGCAGCAGCGTGTCGGTATCGCAGTCCGTATAGATTTCCTTCACATACATAAAATTGCCGGAGGTTTCGCCCTTGTTCCAGAGCTGCTTCCTGCTTCTGCTCCAAAACCATGCCGTCCTGGTTTCAAAGGTCTTGCGAACAGCCTCCTCATTGGCAAAGCCCAGCATCAACACCTGACGGGTGTGGATATCCTGGACAATCACCGGAATCAGCTCAGATTTCTGAAATAGCTTTTTTACGTCAAACATTTTGCCCCTCCTAGCGCACCGGAATATTCCGCTGCCTGAGATACGCCTTTACCTGCGGCACCGTCAGGGTGCCGTAGTGGAACAAGCTGGCTGCCAGTGCCGCATCACAGCCGGTCTTGTCAAACACCTCATAGAAGTCCTCCAGCCGTCCTGCACCGCCGCTGGCAATCACGGGAATGGAAACTGCGTCCACCACGGCCTTTGTCATTTCCAGATCAAAGCCGGCCTGGGTTCCGTCCGCGTCCATGGAAGTCAGAAGAATCTCCCCCGCCCCCAATGCCTGGCCCCGTTTTGCCCATTCCACCACATCAAGTCCGGTAGGCGTACGTCCGCCGGCAATCACAACCTCCCAGCTGCCGTTTTCCCGGCGCTTTCCGTCAATGGCCAATACCACGCACTGGCTGCCGAACTGCTCTGCCGCCCGGGCAATCAGTGTTGGATCCTTCACAGCCGCCGAATTGACGGAAATCTTATCCGCACCGGCCCGCAGGATCTCCTGAAAGTCCTCTACCGTCCGGATGCCGCCGCCCACGGTTAAGGGGACAAATACCTTTTTTCCTGTGTTCTCAATCACATCCACCACGGATTTTCTGGCGTCGCTGGTGGCGGTAATATCCAAAAACACCACCTCGTCCGCCCCCTGGTCGGAATAGTATTTTGCCAGCTCCACCGGGTCACCGGCATCCCGGATATCCACAAAATTAACGCCCTTTACCACTCTGCCGTCCTTCACGTCCAGGCAGGGAATGATTCTCTTTGCTAGCATACCCCCGCCTCCCGGATCGCCTGAGACAGATCAATGCTCCCGGCATAATAAGCCTTTCCGACAATTGCGCCGTCCATTCCGGCGTCTCTCAGCGCCGTAATATCCCCATTGCAGGATACGCCGCCGCTGGCCGTAATCCGGCAGGTCACTGCATTCCGCAGCGCGCTTAGCCGGGTCAGATTGGGTCCAGACAGTGCGCCGTCTGTGGCAATATCCGTGTAGATCAGCGTTTTTACCCCAAGCGCTTCCATTTTCTTTGCAAACTCCAAATCCTGAAGGCCACTGCTCTCTACCCAGCCAGCAGTTTTGACAATGCCGTCCATTGCGTCAATGCCCACTGCAATTTGATCGCCATAAGCCTGAACCGCAGCCTGCACAAATTCCGGATCGGATACCGCCGCAGAACCAATTACGCAGCGCCTGACCCCCAGCCGAAACACTTTCTCCAGATCCGCCATTGAGCGAATCCCGCCACCCAGTTCAACATTCATGCCGGATTTCTCGCAAACTGCCCGCACAATATCGCCATTTTTACGGATTCCGTCCTTTGCGCCGTCCAGATCCACCATATGAATCCACTCTGCCCCTGCTGCACGGAATGCCAGTGCCGTAGCCACCGGGTCCTCCGCCACCTGATGCACCGTTGCAAAATCGCCCTTCAGCAGCCGGACGCATTTCCCGTCCTTTAAATCAATGGCAGGATAAATAATCATTTTGTCAGCTCCCCAAAGTTACTCAGAATGGTCATGCCCACCGGACCGCTTTTCTCCGGATGGAACTGGCAGCCAAACACATTTCCACGTGCAATCATTGCCGTCACTGTGGTGCCATAATCCGTCACCAGCGCCAAATCCTCAGGATTTTTCACCTTGGCGCAGAAGGTATGGACAAAATAAACATAGTCTCCGTCGGATATGCCCGCAGTCAGTGGATTCGGATGCACTGCTTTTAAGGAGTTCCAGCCGATATGAGGCAGCTTCAGATCGGTGTCAATCTTCTCCACCGTGCCGGGAATCAGTCTCAGCCCCTGA
The DNA here is from genome assembly GCA_963615825.1 of Flexilinea sp. Taxonomy (GTDB): domain Bacteria; phylum Bacillota; class Clostridia; order Oscillospirales; family Oscillospiraceae; genus HGM13006. The sequence continues at coordinate 4,415 of CAVEIY010000111.1, read as the reverse complement.
TCTCCGCCCATTTCCGTGCTGGAATCCAGCAGCATCTGCATGCCAAGGCAGATGCCCAGCAGCGGCTTTTTCCCCGCCTGCTGCAAAATCGCCTGATCCATGCCGGATTTCCGCAGCGCCGCCATGCACATGGGGAATGCACCCACACCAGGCAGAATCATACCGTCCGCCAGCTCCAACTCCTTGGGCCGGGAGACAATGGTATTGGCATAGCCCAGGTGATCCAGCGCCTTGGTGACGCTTTTCAGATTGCCCGCGCCGTAATCAATGACCGCTATCATGCCAATGCTCCTTTTGTAGACGTTACCTGATCGGATACTACCCGCACCGCTTCTTTCAGGCAAAGGCCCAGCGCCTTATACAGTCCCTCGGTGATATGGTGGGCATTCTCGCCGTATTCGCAGCGCAGATGCAGGGTGATGCCGCTGTTTATGGCAAATGCCCGCATAAACTCCTTGGTCAGGCAGCTGTCGTATTCCCCGATCATGGGCTGCGGCATCGGCGCATTCATCACCAGATATGGCCGTCCGGATACGTCCACTGCGCAAAATTCCAGACTTTCGTCCATGGGCACATAGCTGGAGGCAAACCGGACAATTCCCAGCTTATCTCCCAGTGCCTCTTTCAGCGCCTTGCCCAGTACAATGCCAACATCCTCCACCGAGTGATGCCCGTCTACATACAAATCGCCCTTACAGGTGACGGTTGCCCCAAAGCCTGCATAGAACAGCAGCGCATGGAGCATATGGTCAAAAAAGCCGATGCCGGTGTCAATGGAGAGGTCGCCTCCCGTCAAATCAAGGGATACGGAAACCTGTGTCTCCTTGGTATTCCGGCTGATTTCTGCCTTTCTCATATCAGAACCTCACTTTGATGGAATTGGCATGCGCCGTCAGATGTTCGCTCTCTGCCATGGCGATAATCTCATCCTTTACCTCTGCCAGCGCGTCCCGGCTGAAGTCAATGATGCTCATTTTCTTCAAAAAGCTCTCCACACTCAAGGGGGAGAAGAACCGCGCGGTACCGGAGGTAGGCAGCACATGGCAGGGTCCCGCCATATAATCGCCCAGGGGTTCCGGGGTATTCTGGCCCAGGAACACCGCGCCAGCGTTCAGGATGCTTGGCAGCAGCGCCTTCGGATCCGCTGTCATAATCTCCAGGTGCTCCGGTGCAATCTCATTGGCCAGGTCACAGCAATCCTGCAGGCTGCTGCAAACGATAATGGCGCCGTAATCCCGGAGCGACTGACAAATCACCTCGCTGCGGCTGAGATATCCCGTCTGCCGCTCCATCTCCTGGGCAACCTGTTCTGCCAATGTCTGAGAGGTGGTCAGCAGTACGGCGCTTGCCATCACGTCATGCTCCGCCTGAGACAGCAGATCTGCTGCCGTGTAGACCGGATTGGCCGTTTCATCCGCAATCACCAGCACCTCAGAGGGACCAGCCACCATATCAATGTCCAGCGTACCATAGGCCATGCGCTTTGCCGCAGCGACAAAGGCATTGCCCGGACCCACCAGCTTATCTACTCTGGGGATAAAACCGGCGCCAAAGGTCAGCGCCGCCACTGCTTGAACGCCGCCTACCGCAATCACCCGATCCACCTGAGCAACCCAGGCAGCTGCCAATACGGCGTCGTTGAGATTCTCGGTCGGCGGTGTCACCATAATAACCTCGCCGCAGCCTGCCACCTTTGCCGGAACTGCATTCATCAGCACCGAGCTGGGATAGGCAGCTCGACCGCCGGGTACATAAATGCCCACTCGGCTGAGGCCCCGTACAATCTGCCCCACCGTTCCGCCCTTCATGGGACTTTCCCACTGGCGCGATTCAGTAAGCAACTCGGACTGATAGGCGCGGATATTCTCAGCACTGCGCTGGAGCGCCCCAAGCAGCTTCGGATCAATCCGCTCTGCCGCCGCCTGTAACTCGGATTTCGGAATCTCATATGGCTCTGCACCGTCGAATTTCAGAGAATACTCCTTGACCGCCTCATAGCCCCGCTGGCGAACGGCCTCCATAATCTCCCGTGCAGACTGCTCAATTCCCGCACCGGTTTTCGCCGCACGCTCCCGCATGGCCGCAATCTGCTGCCGTTCTGCCGTTCCGTCTGCTTTTACAATGGTAATCATCCTATCTGCGCCTCGATTCTATCAATGAAATCAAAAATTTCCTGATGGCAGAGCTTCATGCTCGCCGTATTTACAATCAGCCGCGCACTCACCGGTGCAACGGTTTCAATGGGTGTCAGGCCGTTCTCCTTTAGCGTGGTACCGGTTTGAACGATATCTACAATGCCATTGGACAGCCCAACCAGCGGTGCCAGCTCCACGCTGCCCTCAATTTTAATCACAGAGACATCCATTCCCTTTTCCGCAAAATACGCCTTGGTGACATTGGGATATTTGGAGGCAATCACGCGGTTTTGATAGGTGCCGTAAAAGTCGCTGCCCTGGGGAACCGCCAATGCAAACCGGCATTTTCCAAAGCCCAGGTCCAGCATTTCATAATAGCTGCCCCCGTGCTCCATCATGGTGTCCTTTCCCACAATCCCCAGATCGCATACACCGTGGGTTACGTAGGTCAGCACATCTGCCGCCTTGCTGAGCACCACATCCATGGGATAATTCCCAATGGGTAGGATCAGCTTTCGGGTATCCGCCCGAACCTGGCTGCAATCCAGCCCCATTTTTTCAAACAGCTCCAGCGAATCCTCCAGCAGTCGGCCCTTAGTTACCGCAATCCTCAGTCGTTTCACAGCGCCGCCTCCCTTTCTCCGTCAGAATCCATCAAAATCAGCCGAGCCGCACCCAACCGCTTTGCTTCCTCCGCCGCTGCCTCCGGCGTATCGCAGGAAGAAAGCATCGCCGTCTGTTCCGGCTCCTGCTCCAGTCGTTCCCGGGCAGCGCGCAAACAGTCAAGGGTATACCAGATCAGCGTCTTGGGACGGGCATGCTCCGGAAGCTCCCGACATCCGGCCACCGCTTCCACATCCAGGCCAAAGCCGGTTGCAGGGATTTCCTTTCCAAACTGGCCAATCAGGCGGTCATACCGTCCGCCGGAAATCACATTGCTGCCTGCCCCCTGGACAAAGCCTCGGAAAATCACGCCGGTATAGTATTCGATGTTCTGAATCAGCCCCAGATCAAACTGCACATGGTCGCTGAGTCCCGCACCCGAGAGCACGCCATAGATCTCCTCCAGATAGGAAATCGCCTTTAATGCCTGTTCGTTGCTGCAAAGCGCCCTGGCCCGCTCCAGCACCTGGGGGCCGCCAAACATGCGCGGCAGATTCCACAGTGCTTTTCCCGGCTCAGTATTCAGATAAGGTTTGAGCTTCTCCCGATAGGCCACGAAATCCTTTTTCTCCACCAGCTGACGCAGGGTAGCCTGCAATTCCTCCGACGCGCCCAGGCTCTCCAGCAGGGCGGAGAAATAGCCCACATGGCCAATTTCAATATGATAATCCCTCACCCCGCAGGCCTCCAGTGCATCAATGGCCATGGACAGGATTTCCAGATCCGCCCGAAGCCCCTGTGCGCCAATCAGCTCCACACCGCACTGGTCAATTTCTGTCCGTGCGCCGGTATTGATGTCGTCGGAGCGGAACACCGTCTGATTATAATAGAGCCGCAAGGGCAGCGGCAGGGTACTGAGCTTTGTAGCCGCTACTCTGCCAATGGCCACCGTATTATCCGGGCGCATCACCAGCAGCTTTCCGGTGCGCTCGACGCATTTCATCATGGACTCCTGACTCAGGGGATGTCCAGCCGCAGGAATGATATCAAAATATTCCACATTGGGCGTGGTCAGCTCCGAATATCCCCGGCGCTGAAACAACGCGGTGGCAGCCCGCTGTACGCTGCGGCATGCGGCGCATTCCGCAAACAGCCGATCCCGGGTGCCCTCCGGCGTGCCAATGGTTCGATTCATAGGAATTCAGCTCCTCCGTTTTTCTTTCGTTCGCTAATATATTATCACAAGAAAGTGATTCCCGCAAGATGGATTTTACCGAAATACGCCGCATTCCTCCCGCTCTTTTTGCACGATATTCCAAAGAATTGCACAACTGCCGACGAGAATTCCCATTCCCATCGGCAGATTTTTATGATTGGTGCAGTGTTGTCCTAGAGGGTAACGCCACATAAATTGGCAGCAAGGATTCAGCCAGAGATTTTTCGGTGGAAAAAGGCAGTTTTCCGATGGCATACTTTGTGTATGTCGAGGAAAAATAACGCATTTCCGGCAGAAAAGATCGGCTGTAGCCCGCTGACACATTTGTGCGGCGTTGCCCTAAAAAAGCGTAACCTGTGAAGTTTCTGGCAGATCGCCAAATGCGCCCAATGCACGGAGCAGATCCATATGGGTCTTGGACACCTTGGGGCAGGCCTCGCTGAACTCCTCGATGGAGATAA
>CAVEIY010000110.1:6341-6893 GCA_963615825.1 Flexilinea sp. | reverse complement strand
CACCATGGCAGAAATCCTTGGGTGTGTGTGGTACTCCGTCTATGCAGAGCCTTTAAATTATACTACATCTTGTACCCCAATGCAAGAAAAATATACAATTTTTTAGAAGAATTTTTTCTTCTGGCAGGGCTTTCGGACCTTTTCCACCTCAACCTCCACCAGGATGATATCCCCGCCCATCCGGCGAATGCAGCCCCAGGGGATCACATAATCGTCCTCTCTGCCAAACAGCCCGAAGAATTTTGCTCTTCCCGGCACAATGATTGCCACCACATTTCCTCCGGTACAGTCCAGCTCCAGATCCGACACAAAGCCGATCCGGCAGCCGTCACAGATGTTAATCACCTCTCGGCATTTCAGCTCCGACATGGTTACGATCATGCAGTCCCCTCCCCGAAGAATCGCTAAGTCTGCACGGAAATTGCCTTCCGAATCTGCGAAATTGCCCCCTTTTCCAGCCGGGACACCTGCGCTTGCGAGATGCCAACCTCCCCGGCCACCTCCATCTGGGTTCTTCCGTCGTAAAACCGCAGCGCAAGAATTCGCTTTTCC
>CAVEIY010000110.1:0-6331 GCA_963615825.1 Flexilinea sp. | reverse complement strand
GCAGCGGATCGCCGCCGTCGGAATAAATAGGATCGTACAGGCTCACCGGCGAAGCAATGGCGTCCATAGCGAAGTTGACCTCCTCCACCGGCAGCTCCAGCTTTTTTGCGATTTCCTCCATGGTTGGTTCCTTCTGGTGCTCCCGCATCAGCTGCTCTCTGGTCTGTAGCACCCGATATGCGGTATCCCGGAGACTGCGGCTGACCCGAATGGCGCTGTTGTCCCGCAAAAACCGCCGGATTTCTCCGGCAATCATGGGTACGCCATAGGTGGAAAACTTGGTATTCAGGCTGATATCGAAGTTCTCAATGGCCTTTAACAGGCCGATACAGCCCACCTGAAACAGATCGTCCGGATTTTCTCCGCTGCTGGAAAACCGCTGAATAACACTGAGCACCAGCCGCAGATTTCCCTCCACCAGCGCATTTCTGGCGGACTGGTCCCCCGCCTTATACCGCCGCATCAGATCCATCATTTCGTCGTTTTTCAGTACCTTTAATTTTGATGTGTTTACTCCGCAGATTTCAACCTTCCCAAGCATATGAAAAACCTCCCGGAAAAATTCCTGTTAGAATTTTTCCCAGGAGGCAAATTTTCATTCTGCCGAAAAAGAGAACTTCCGCAGAGTTTCGGCGATTACTGCCCGGAGGTCACCAGGAAGCCATAGATTGCGCTTTCCTGATAGGTTTCGGAGTTCCAGGTTCCGGTGACCACATAGACCACATTGTCGTCCTCCAGCAGCGTAATCTCCCGATCCTCACTGACGGCAACCTCGGTTCCGCTGTCCTCCGGATCGTCCTGATGATAGGCCATCACCGTCATACCGTCCGGCTCCGGCGCAAAGGTCAGCTTCACCGTATCAAATGTCGTGCGCTTGATTGTGGTGTATTCATCAAATACCCACTCCTGCGGCTTCTGACCGTCCAGATTGGCGTTGGTCATGCCGCCCTCCATGGCGCTGTCGTCCCCATAGCTCCAGGACCCGGTTTTGTAGGGAATCATCTGGCTGTATTGCCCCAAATCATCGCGGTACTGCACGCTGAGATCCGGCGCCTGATTGACCACCTCCGGTTCCCACCACTTTCCGGTGCCAAACAGGTCTGGAATATCATGCTCGCCAGGGAAATCAGGATCCGGAGTGTTGTTGGTCACCACAATTTTTGTGGCGGAAATCTGCGCCGGAATGCTCATGGTTACCATCCCCGGGAATGTGACATCCATCAGGCAGCCCCGGTTCATATCCGTCAGAGTCATGGGATTCCCCTCTGCATCGGTGATTTCAGCCTGTTCGATATAGACCTTGATATAATCTCCGCCCATAGCCTCTGTTCCGGCATCGTCATAGCACGCCGCCATAATCGACCCATCCTTCAGGTCCAGAAAATAGATCATGCCAACGGTCATACTGCCATCGGCAGAAACCGCGCCGCTTTCTGCTGCGCTTTCCTTTTCACCGCTCTCCGGAGCTGGCACAGACTCGCTGCTCGCGTCCGGCTTCTCCGAAGATGCCGAGGGCGAAGCGGACTGGCTGCTTCCGCACGCGGTAAGGGATGCCAGCAGCGCCATTGCAAGCATCCAGCTAAACATTCGTTTCATATCAAAAACCTCCTTGCTGATTCTTTAGACGCTCCAACCGAGAAAAGGTTCCATGGTTTTTCCGCGCCATGGAACCTTTCATGTAAAACCATAATCAAGCAGCATCATGCCCAGCACTGGCTTCCGCTATGTAGCCATAGCCGCATTTTCTGGTGAAAACGTCCCGGAAAACGGAGGATTTCTCCGTTCCGCTGCCGTATCCCATTACAGTCCGTTTTGCTGACGGCAGGCAGTGAGTGTATTCTCCAGCAGCATTACCCGGGTCATGGGTCCAACGCCGCCAGGTACCGGAGTGATCGCGCTGGCCTTCTGAGAAACCGCAGCATAGTCCACGTCGCCGCAGAGCTTTCCCTCTGCATTGCGGTTCATGGCAACATCAATCACCACTGCACCCTCCTTTACCATATCCGCCGTCACAAAGCCGGTCTTTCCCACGGCAGAAACCAGAATATCCGCCTGGAGCGTCTGTTCCTTTAAATCCTTGGTGCCGGAATGGCAAATAGTTACCGTGCCATTCTGCTGGAGCAGCAGCAGTGCCATGGGCTTGCCGACGATATTGCTCCGTCCAATGACCACGCAGTGCTTCCCCGCAGGGTCAATCTGGTAAGCTTCCATGAGCTTTACAATTCCCGCGGGCGTACAGGGCGCAAACCGCGGCATGCCCTGGGTCAAATAGCCAACATTGGTGGGATGAAATGCATCCACATCCTTGGCAGGATCAATGGCCTCGATGACGCGCTGCGAATTGATCTGCTTGGGCAGGGGCAGCTGCACCAGAATGCCGTGAATAGACGAGTCGTGATTCAGGGTGTCCAGCAGCTCCAGCAGCTCCTTCTCCGTGGTTTCCTCCGGCAGGTGATACATGGCGCTGTAGATGCCGCACTCCTGGCAGTCCTTTTCCTTATTCCGTACATAGACCTTGGAGGCAGGATTCTCTCCTACCAGCACCACGGCCATGCCCGGACGGCAGCCCTTTGCCGCCAGCTCTTCCACCTGCTTCCGAATGGATTCCTTGCACTGCGCCGAGAGTGCCTTACCATCTAAAATTGTTGCCATAGTTGATTCCTCCTGGATAGATTGGATAACAAATTGCAAAATTATTCATTTTTAGTGTAGCATACTTACCATGGAAAAGCAAGAAAAGGATACGGCAGCATCTCGTCCGCCGTATCCCTCTTCAACCTATTAACGGTGCAGCATTTCCTCTGCACTTTTCAAGGTATTGCTGGTGATTTTTGCGCCGCCGATCAGCCGCGCAATTTCTTCTTTTCTCCCCTCCAGCGTCAGCGGGGTCACACTGGTATAGGTGCGCCCGTCCTGTTCCGCCTTGGAGATCAGAAAATGGGTATCCGCCATGGCAGCAATCTGCGGCAGATGGGTGACCACCAGCACCTGCTTGCCCTTGGATACGCTATGGAGCTTTTCCGCTACCTTCTGCGCGGCGCGTCCCGATACGCCGGTGTCCACCTCGTCAAAGATCATCGTAGGAATATGATCCTTCTCTGACAGAACATTTTTCATCGCCAGCATAATTCGCGCCAGCTCGCCGCCGGAAGCCACACGGTTCATTTGCCGCAGCTCCTCCCCAATGTTAGCGGACATCATAAACCGACAGCTGTCTCCGCCGGATTCCTCCAAATGCCGTAGCGGCTCCAGCTGGCAGACAAACTGTACCCGCGGCATATCTAGCTGACGAAGCTCCGAAATCAGTCGCTTTTCAAACTGTACCGCAGCCTGACGGCGGCTTTCCGACAGCTCTGCTGCCAGCGCTTTCGCCGCTTTTGCCTTGGTCCGGAACTGGGTTTGCAGCTGGGCGATGGTATCATCCGCCATCTGAATCTCGTCCAATTCCTTTTTGCATTTTTTCTGATAATTCAGAATATCCTCGCAGGTTGCGCCGTATTTCCGCCGCAGCCGATGGATCACATCCAGCCGGGACTCCACCGCCTCCAGCTCGCCGGGGGAAAAATCAAAGCTGTCTCTCAGGTCCCGCACCCGTTCCGCTGCATCGACGATTGTATAGCCCAGCTCCGTAACCTGCTGATAAGCCGCATCAATGGCATCGGAAACATCCGCCACCATTCCCAGAGCATGCTGGGCCTGAGACACCAGCGACACCGCGCCATCGGTATCATCTCCGCCATACAGCGCCCCGGCCGCCTCGTTCAGGGCATTCATCAGCTTTTCGCCGCTGCGCATGAGCTTTCGTTTTTCCTCCAGCTCCTGGTCCTCTCCCACCTTGAGTTCCGCTCGGTCAATTTCCTGAATCTGAAAGGTGAGATTTTCAACCCGACGCGCTTTTTCCGCCTCGTCCATCTGCAGGCTGCGGATTCTTTTCCGCAGGGCATCCATTTCGAGATACGCATTGCGATACCGTTCCATCAGCGGCGCGTGATCCGCAAAGGCATCCAGCATGGCAAGATGATTGGCCTCATCAAACAGCTGCGCCGAATCATGCTGTCCATGAATCTGGATCAGCTGCTGCCCCAGTCCCCGAAGAATCGACACCGTAACCGGAATTCCGTTGACCCGGCAGACATTTCGCCCATCTGCAAAAATTTCCCGCTGGATCAGCACATCTCCGCCCTCCAATGGCACGGAATTTTCCTGAAACCACGGATACGCCGGGACTCCATGAAATACCGCGCTGATAAACGCACGGTCCGCTCCAGTGCGGATGGCGTCCCGATAGGCTCTCTGGCCCAAAATGGCAGAAATGGCGTCAATCACAATGGATTTACCGGCGCCGGTTTCACCCGTCAGGGCGTTGAACCCCGGACGGAATGTAATATCCGCCTGACGAATGACCGCGATATTCTCAATGTGCAGCAGTTCCAGCATGGCCGTTACCTCGCTCTATTGATGATCCCCCGAAGCTCCTCGCAGAATTCTCTGGCATAGTCGGAATCCCGCATGATGATCAGCCCCGTATCGTCTCCTGCAATGGTGCCTACCACATAGCTGATGTCCATGCTGTCCACCGCCGAGCAGGCCGCAGAGGCAAGGCCCGGCAGCGTATGGATCACCACAATGTTCTGGGCATGATCCAGCTTGATGACGCACTCATGGAAAATATTATTGAGCCGGGACACAAAGGACGCCGATTCCGCCTGCTGCACCGTATACCGGTAGCTGCCGGAATCCGAAAGCTCCTTGACGATCCGAAGATCCTTGATATCCCGGGAAATGGTGGCCTGGGTACTGCGGAAGCCGTTTTCCTCCAGAGCCGCCAGCAGCTGCTCCTGGGTTTCAATGTCTTTCTGGCCGATGATCTCCAATATTTTTGCCTGACGCTGACTTTTCATTGCCATCACCCCTGAAACTTGTGGTTCAGAACGCCGTAAAAGCTGGTGTCCTTGAGCCGAATGAGCTGAATGCTTCGATTGGAGGCGGTGACAATCACCTCATCCTCCGCGCTGAGTCGAAAGGCTTTTCCGCCGTCCACGGACAAAAATGCACTGCGCTTGCCGATCCTGCCAATCCGGGTAGTCACAGTACGCTCCCGGGACAGCACAAGCGAGCGAATGGACATACTGTGGGCGCAGATGGGGGTTACGATGATATTCTCCGCTCCCGGCTCCACAATGGGGCCGCCGGCAGACATGGAATAGGCCGTGGTACCGGTTGGCGTTGCCAGCACAATTCCGTCGCCGTCAAACTCCATGGCCTCCTGATCGTCCACGGAAATGGACATCTGAATCACCCGAGCCACGGCCCCCTTGGTCACCACTGCGTCGTTCAGCGCATTATCCTCATAAATGGTCCGGCCGCTGCGTTTCACCGTCACATGAATCATCATCCGGGGATCCAGGGTAAAGTCACCGGTTACCAGCTTCAGGACCAGCGGAAGCTCATTGCACTCCAGCTCCGCCATAAAGCCCATGGAGCCGGTATTAACGCCCAAAAGCGGAATATTACGGCTGCCCACCAGACGTGCCGCATGGAGAATGGTTCCGTCGCCGCCAAAGCAGACCAGCCCCTGACACTCCCGCAGCGCTTCCTCCATGGAGACAAACCGCAAATCCTTGGGCATTTCATGGCTCCGATCCACATGAAAGGGCAGGCAGATTTTCACCTCTGCCCCGCTTTGACGCAAAAGCTGCTCCACAGATCGCGTGATCTGGTAGCCTCGATCCCGATAAGGGTTTGGCATCAGCGTGATCTTCTTCATGTTCTCATCCCTTCAGCGCTTCATGGGCGTCCTGAGCCACCCCTGCCGCAGTAAAATTCTTAGGCTCTACTGGCTGCATGCAAAGATGCCCCAGGAACTCGATGTTGCCCTCTGGCCCCTTCACCGGAGAATAGGTCAAATTCTCCACGGTAAAGCCCAGGGATTCCGCCAGCGCCAGGAAATTCTCCAGCACCTCGATATGGGTGGACAGCTCCCGGACAACGCCCTTTTTGCCCACCTTCTCCTTACCCGCTTCAAACTGAGGCTTAATGAGACACAGCACCTCGCCGGTAGGCTTCAGCAGCGAACGGATCACCGGCAGCACCAGCTTCAGCGAAATAAAGCTCACATCCACCACAGATAGGTCCAGCGGCTCTCCAATATCCTCTGGGGTTACATTGCGGATGTTGGTTCGCTCCATTACCACAACCCGAGGATCTTCGCGGATCTTCCAGGCAAGCTGTCCGTAGCCAACGTCGATGGCAAAGACCTTTTTTGCGCCCTTTTGCAGCAGGCAGTCGGTAAATCCGCCGGTGGATGCGCCGGAATCGCTGCAAACATAGT
>CAVEIY010000109.1:0-6991 GCA_963615825.1 Flexilinea sp. | reverse complement strand
CAGGCTGAATCTCCTGGGTTGCTGCGAAGTCCACATAAGAGAAATTCGGCTCGTCTTCAAAGGATTCCCGCTGGAGCCGTTCGGTGTGCATATCGTCTGCCAGCTGAATCTGGCTGCGGGTCACCATGGTAACCTGATGTCCGGCGCGGGCTAAATACAGGCTCACATCTCTTCCGGTATCTGCGCCGCCGATGACCACCACCCGATGGCCCAGCTCCGCTTCATGGCCGAATACCGCTTCTGCCAGCCGAGCCGTTTTGGCACCGGGAACGGGAGGATACACAGGCGCAGAACCGGGGGCACAGAGAATTGCGTCATAGCCCTGGCCCTTCAATAATTCCGGCGTTGCTTTCGTGCCAGTATGGATGGTGACCTGCGCCTTGTCCAGCTCCCGCAGCAGATAGGCAAGGTATTCCCCAATGGGCCATTTATAATCCGGTGCGCTGGCTGCTACCAGCTGACCGCCCAGTACCGGAGCCTGTTCAAACAGTGTGACCTGATGGCCGCGGCGGGCGGCCGTCAGTGCTGCCATCAGTCCGCCGGGACCGCCGCCAATGACTGCCACCTTTTTTGGTGTGGTTTCCGGGGCGAAGAGATTCCGCTTCCGGCCCAGCCGGGGGTTGACGGAGCAGGTATGGTGCCCATGACAGCCGTTGCAGAGAATGCAGGGGACGATGTCCCGGGCAGGCGCACCGGCCTGGAGCTTTTCGTAATAGCGGTCATCCGCCAAAAACTGCCGCGCCATGGCAAAGAGATCGGTTTTTCCCGCTTCCAGGAACCCTTCCATCATCTCCGGATCGCCATAGCCGCCCACGGGAGCACATGCGATTTTGATGCCGCGGGCCTTGAAGGCAGCGGCATAGTCGATGGAATGAGGATGCCCCTTTTGGTAGTTCAGACCGTTGACGTGGGTGGCAGAGCCGTCTACGCCGCGGATCTGAATGATGTCCACATAGCCCTCCAGCGCCTGACAGAAATCCAGAAAATCCTCGAAGGTATAGCCTGGCGCCTCTTCCTCGGCGGAAATCTGCGCTTCAATCAGGAAGTCCTTGCCGCAGACCTCCTTGACCTTGGCAAATACCTCTTTGGCCAGCGTTGCCCGCTCTTCCATGGTTTTTCCGCCGTATTTGTCGGTGCGCTGATTCAGCAGGGGCGACATGGAACAGGCGAGAATAGAAGAACGATAGGACATGTAGAAGGTACACATGTCATAGCCCATGTCCTTGGCTTCCTTGGCGCGGAAGGCAAACTCGTCGATCAGTGTTTGAATCCGCTCTGCCGAAATGCCGGGCTTGTTGCGGAATACGGCGGAGTTGTAGTCGCCGTTTTTGGGGATCTCGTCCCAGTTGGGGGTGTCGGAGATGTTGACGTCTGTTGGCTCAATGTCCATCAGCGAGGCGGAGGCCAGGGTGCCGTACTGGTGGACTGCCTGGGCGATTTTCCGGTAGCCCTCCACCACGGCGGGGTCCCGCATGTCGTTGCCGGTGCCGTCCATGTGGGGCATTCTTCCGTCCTTGTCGGGCATGTTGAGGTTCCGCTCGGGATGGTCGCCCATGGCAACGGTAACGGTTGCCGCGCCGTTTTTTGCCATGTCCGCATAGAATTCCCGCGCCTGCTCCAGGGTAAAGCTCTGGAGTGCGCATTTGGAACCCATCATGCGATTTTTCAGCGTAACGCTGCCGATTTGAAAGGGGGAGAGCAGCAGCTTATATGGATTGGTCATGGTTGTTCCTCCTGTTCCTGAACAATGGTTCGATATGGGATGATTATACCATAGGTGAGCAGAAGAATTTGATACCGGTTGGTTATGGACTATAGCCCGAAGGAATAGAAACGGCACTGCCGCGTTTTGCAGCAGTGCCGGAATCTGTTCAAATTATGGAATGTAAATCAGGCCCAGAACAATCAGCCCCAACAGTCCCGCCAGAAGCAGCAGGGGAAGGTCATGGAAAATCACCTCTACCGGATCGCCGTCGGTTTTGTCCTCGACAATCAGACTGTAGCGCATGAACAGCAGAATCACCAGGGGAACGGTCCAAACCAGCGCGGTGGTGCCGAACCGGCTGATGCTGCTGGCGTCCACAGTCCAAAGTGCATAGAACACAATGGACAGGGCAACGGACATGTACATATTCTTCTCCAGAAAGTCCCGGCTGTAATAGCGCAGCACCGGACGGGGATTGTCGGGGTTTTTCAGCAGCTCGCCCCGGCGCTTGCCCAGACTGAGATAGAAGGCGGCGGCAGTAACAGTGAGACAGAGCCAGTGACTCAGAGAAATGCCCGTGACCATGCCGCCGTAGACCACCCGCAAAAGAAATCCGGAGACAAGAATGGCGATGTCCAAAAGCGGTACGTTTTTCCCGCCGAAGCTGTAAATCAGGTTGAGGAAGAAGTACAGCAGGAAAATCACCCAGCAGAGAATCCGGCCTTTGTTTGCAAACACACCGCAAACCAACGCCAGCGCCAGAATCACCGCAAACAGCACCAGCGCGCTGGAGACAGAGACGGCGCCGGAAGCGATGGGACGGGCGCATTTACTGGGATTTTTCCGGTCATTTTCCCGATCCCGAATGTCGTTGATGATGTAAATGGAGGATGCCAGCAGAGAGAACGCAAAGAACGCCAAAATGCCGGGCAGGAGACGCGCCCGCTGGAAAAACTGGCCGCTGCATAGCAGAGGCAGGAGAATGAGCAGATTCTTGATCCAGTGCTTGGGACGAATGAGGCGGATGTAGTGGCGCATGGTACGAAGCTCCTTACAGCGGTTGATGGTATTATTATATGCCCTTTTTCGGGAAAAGGCAATGAATTCCGGAAGGACTTTATACACACAAAATTCATGAATGGCGGCTGTACTTTTTTTCGGAATTATACTATAATCAATATTGAAATGACAAATTGCGGCTGTTTGCAGGGAGGTTCTATGGCATATATTGAACTAAAGGATGTGACCCGGGTCTATCCCGGTGGAAATGGCGGAATTCATGCCCTGGACGGTGTGAATCTCCAGGTGGAAAAGGGAGAGCTGTGCATTATTGTGGGGCCAAGCGGCGCGGGAAAAACCACGGTGCTCAATCTTCTGGGCGGAATGGACACGCCGACCTCCGGCTCGATTCTAGTAGACGGGCAGGAGATTGCCGGACTCAAGGGAAAAAATCTGATCCGCTATCGCCGGTATGATATCGGCTTTGTGTTCCAGTTTTATAATCTGGTTGGAAACCTCACGGCGCTGGAAAATGTAGAGCTTGCCAGTGAAATCTGCCCCGATCCCATGGACGCGGCAGAAGCACTGACGCGGGTGGGACTGCAGGACCGGATGAGCAACTTTCCGGCACAGCTGTCTGGCGGTGAGCAGCAGCGAGTGGCCATTGCGCGGGCGCTGGCGAAACGTCCGAAGCTGCTGCTTTGCGACGAACCCACCGGCGCGCTGGACTATAATACCGGCAAAGAGGTTTTAAAGCTGCTCCAGGATACCTGCCGAAAGGACGGCATGACGGTGATTATCATCACCCATAACTCGGCGTTGATGCCCATGGGGGACCGGGTGATCCAGATCCGCAGCGGCAAGGTAAGCCGGATGTATCAGAATGAAAATCCCGTGCCCGTAGAAAGGATTGAGTGGTAGTGAACCGGAGCCTCAGAAAAGAGCTGTTTCGGGAGATCCGCGGTTCCTTCACCAGGTTTTTGTCCATCTTCGTGATGGTGGCGCTGGGGTGCATGTTCCTGGTGGGACTAAGGTCTGCGGCGCCGGATATGCGGAAAACCTCGGATGAATATTTCGACGGTCAGGACTTTATGGATATTCAAATCCTGTCCACTCTGGGCCTGACCGACGAGGACATTGCCGCCTTTGCCGAAACCAAGGGCGTGGAGCAGGCAGAGGGCGGCTGGGCGTTGGACGCCATTTTGTCGCTGCAGGAAAGCGACCGGGTGATTAAGGCCATCAGTCTGTCACCGGAGGGAATCAATGCGCCGGTGGTGGTACAGGGACGGCTGCCGGAAGCGGCGGACGAGTGCGCGGTGGAGGAAAAGCTCCTGACCTATTTTGATCTTTCCGTGGGAGATCGGGTGACCATTACCCCCGGAGATCAGTATGCCGATGCCCTGGCGGCAAAGACCTTTACGATTACCGGCGTGGTGCAGAGTCCCCTGTATATCTCCATCGAACGGGGAACCAGCACCCTGGGAGACGGCAGCGTGGACGACTATGTGCTGCTGCCGGAAAAGAGCTTCCAGCTGGACTACTACACCGTCTGCAATATCACCGCTCAGGGGGCAAAGGCGCTGGACGCTTATTCCACGGAATATGAGAACCTGATTGACGACCTGCGTGATCGGCTGACGGACGTGGCAGAGCAGCGGGGAACGATACGCTATGAGAGCCTGGTAGCCGATGCCCAGAGCCAGGTGGATGATGCCAGGGATCAGCTGTCCCAGGCCCGGGAAGAGGCCGATACCAAGCTGGCGGACGGACGGCAGCAGCTGTCCGATGCCAGGGAGGAGCTGGATGACGGGTGGCAGCAGCTGTCCGATGCCCAGGAGGAATACGATCAGGCGGTTCAGGATGGCCAGCAGCAGTTGTCCGATGCCAGAGCGGAACTGGACGATGGCTGGAGCCAGCTCAGCGATGCAAAAGCCCAGCTGAATACCGCCCAGGCCCAGTTGGACAGTCAGAGCCAGTCGGCCCAGCAGCAGCTGGCCCAGGCCAAGCAGCAGCTGGAGGACGGCAAGACGCAGCTGGAGCAGCAGAGTCAGGCGCTGGAGGAGGCCAAGACACAGGCGGGGCAGCTGGAGCAGCAGGTAAATGCCTATGGCGAAGCCCTGAAACAGCAGCAGGAGCAGGTGGAGGCCGCAGAGGCTGCCGGAATTCCGGTGGATCCCACAACGCTTCAATTCCATCAGGAGGTTTATGACGCCATGCGCCAGAAGCTCCTGGAGGCGCAGGAGCAGATTGCAGCCGGGACAGAGGCACTGGCGGAAGGGCAGGCACAGCTGGAAGCGGCGCAGCAGCAATATGACACCCAGTCGGCTGCGGCACAGGCACAGCTGACTGCGGCACAGAAGCAGATTGACAGCGGCTGGAGCACGTATTATGCCAGCCAGACAAAGCTGGAGCAGGGAGAAGCGGACTATGCCGCGGCACAGTCCGAATACCAGACCCAGATTGCCGACGGAAAAACCCAGCTGGACGACAGCCGAAAGCAGCTGGAGGACGGCGAGCAGACATACAAAGACAGCCAGCAGGAGCTGGAGGATGCACAGTCCGAGGCAGATCAAAAGCTTGCCGACGGACAGCAGGAGATCGACGATGCCCAGGAAAAAATTCAGGAAATCGAGCCTGCGGATGTCTATGTTCTGGATCGGAGCAGCAACTATGGCTTTGTGAGCTACGATCAGAACGCCCAGCGTATGGCCAATCTGGCCAATATGTTCCCGGTGATCTTCTTCCTGGTGGCGGCGCTGGTGTGCCTGACCACCATGACCCGAATGGTGGAGGAGAAGCGGACGGAAATCGGCTCGATTAAGGCCATGGGCTACGGCACCGGCACCATTGCCATGAAGTTTATTCTCTATGGTGCCATTGCGGCGGTAGGGGGCGGCATTGTAGGCGTGACCATCGGTGCAACGCTGATTCCCTGGGTCATTTTTACCTCCTACAACATTATGTACACGCTGCCGAAGCTGCATCTGGAGCTGTATTGGCCGCTGAGCCTGGGAGCCATTGGCGCTGGCGTGGCCTGTACCGTGGGGGCAACCCTGTGGGCGATGCTGGCCACGGCCCGGGAGACGCCTGCGGCATTGATGCGGCCCAAAGCACCCAAGGCGGGCAAACGGATTCTGCTGGAGCATATTCCGTTCCTGTGGCGGCATTTCCGCTTTTCCGCAAAGGTATCCTGCCGGAATCTGTTCCGCTATAAGAAGCGCTTTTTCATGACGGTTATCGGAATCGCAGGCTGTACGGCGCTGATGATTGCAGGCCTGGGGCTGCGTACCAGCATTTTCAGCATCATAGATATTCAGTATGGAGATATCTACCGCTATAATTTGCAGGTGTCTCTGGATACAACCCAGGCGGATTTGGCCAGCGCCATTGAGACGGTTTCGCAGGACGAAAATACGGCGTCTGTGGCGGAGATCTACACCCGCGCCATGACCGCATCCTCGGACCAGGGCAGCCAGGACGGCTATATCACCGTGACGGACGATCCCCAGTCGCTCTATCAGCAGATTACCCTTCGGGATATGGACCATGGAAAGCCGGTGGAGCTTTCGGACGACGGCGTGGTCATCAGCGAAAAGCTGGCGGAGCTGCTGAACCTGTCGGTGGGAGATACCATCACTCTGGAGTGCGGGAAAAAGGCCCAGACCGTTGTGACCGGCATTGTGGAGCACTATGTAAGGCACTATGTTTATATGACGGCGGCGGAATATCAGAGCCTGTTTGGCGAGACGCCGGTGACCAATGAACTGCTGGTGACCGCAGTGGACGATTCCGACGACGCTATGGAAGCGATGTCCGGGCGGCTTATGGAGAACAGCACCGTGACTGCGGTATCCAACATCGGCGCGGCGGCCCGGTCCTTTGAAAAGAACATGCAGGCGGTGAATGCGGCGGTGACGATTATCATTCTCTCTGCTGCTGCGCTGGCGCTGGTGGTGCTCTATAACCTTACCAATATCAATATCACCGAGCGCATCCGGGAACTGGCAACCATTAAGGTCCTGGGCTTTTATGACCATGAGGTTGCCATGTATATCTACCGGGAAAACATCATCCTGACCATTTTGGGCATCGCCCTGGGACAGGTGTTTGGAAAGTATCTATGCACATATCTTATTCGCACCATTGAACTGGACTTTGTGATGTTTGGCAGACAGGCAAAGGGAAGCGACTATCTGCTGTCGGTGCTGCTGTCTCTGATTTTTGCACTGGCAGTGAATTTCCTGATGTATTTCAGAATGAAAAAGATTGACATGGTTCAGTCTCTGA
>CAVEIY010000108.1:0-7079 GCA_963615825.1 Flexilinea sp. | reverse complement strand
CAACGCTGCCCTTGTAGGTCTCGGTGATGTAATCGGCAACCTTCTGGCTCTCCAGAGCGGCTACCAGCGCCTTGGTCTTATCGGTCTCCTCGTTGCCTTCCTTCACTGCAACGATGTTGGCATATGCGGAGGAGGAGCCTTCCATCTTCAGAGCCTGGGTCATGGGATCCATGTTTGCAGCAATGGCATAGTTGGAGTTGATGACAGCATAGTCCACATCCTGGAGCACGTTGGGCAGCTGAGCAGCCTCAGCCTCTACGAACTCGATACCCAGGGGGTTCTCAGCAACGTCAGCCTTGGTTGCAGTGATGCCGGCGCCGTCCTTGAGCTTGATGTAGCCCAGGTCCTGGAGCAGCAGCAGAGCGCGTGCTTCGTTGGTGGTATCGTTGGGGATTGCAATCTGCAGGGTGCCGGTGGTTTTCGCCTCGGTCTGAGCTTCCTGCGCGGAAGCTGCGGTGGAGGTAGATGCTGCAGCAGTGTCGCTGCTGTCCTTGCTGCCGCAAGCGCTGAGGCCCAGTACGCAGGACACAGCCAGCAGCAGTGCTACGATTTTCTGTTTTTTCATGATAAAAGACTCCTTTATAGTTTGAATATGTTCTGATATGCGAAGTGCTTAAGCACACATTCGTCCGTTCCATTTGGCGCATCGCACCGGGGTCAGGATGTATTTCATGGTTGATTCCTCCAGTCAGAAAAAAAGCGAGAAGCCATTGCTTCCCGCGCAAATTACCTGCTCCGGCTATGCCGGTATCTTCTTAGCGAGAAAGCATTTTATGAAAATTGGCGCAGCGGCACATGCACATGGAACCCATGCACATCCCGAACATGTTCATCATGCTTCTGCTGCCAACGGTCATAGCTGCTTTCTCCTTTCTTTCGGAATCGTTGTGGGTATTATACTTCTCATTACCTACTTTGTCAACATGGTTTTCTGTTTTTTATAAACAATAGCGGAATTCTATGTGATTGCACAATATTTTTCTACATTACCGCCAAAAAGTGTTTCAGATTGTCATCCTTCGGTTTTTATGCTATAATGAATTCATTAAGGAGATGATTGGTATGCGCTTATCTCAGGTAACTGCACAGCTCCATGAACAGGGATATTTAGATGACCGCTCGCTGTTTTCCTATGCCACTGCGGTAGGCACCTTATCTGGCCGCAGCTTTCAAAACCTGATGGGTGTGGCATTTGGTTCAGACACCCTTTTTCTTTTTTCCGCCAAAACAGACGGCAGCATCGGCACACTGCTTCTCTCGCACCCCTACCGCAGCCTTCAGGACTTCCGGCAAAAGCACCGTTTTCTCTATTCCTACACGGAATTTGCTTCCGGAGATACCCAGCTCCGTTTTTACAACTACAATAAAAAAGTATTCCGCCAGGGATGCTCCGACGCGGGATTGGAGGACAAGGCATGACAACCCGTCACCTGAAAATATTTCTAAACGTCTACATCACCGGCAGCATGACCGCAGCCGCACAAAAGCTCTATATGACGCAGCCCTCAGTCAGTCAGGCCATTCGGGAGCTGGAGGAGCATTACGGCGTTCCGCTGTTTGAGCGTCTGTATCGAAAGCTGTACCCCACCCAGGCAGGAAAGCAGCTGTTTCTGTATGCCGAGAAAATTCTTGGCATGTTTGACGATATGGAAGCCGCCATGCAGGACAATGCCCTGCCCCAATCCCTGGAGCTGGGACTGTTTTTCACCGCCGGTATGCTGGTACATCCATGGCTGGCAGAATTTCGCAAGCGTCTGCCTGCCTCCCAAATTCACATTCAGGTCTGGAAGGGCAGCGAGCTAAAGCGTCGTCTCCGCTCTGCCACCATTGATCTGGCAATTATGGAGGAAATTCATGACGAACCGGACCTGAAGCAGGAAATTGTTGCCCAGGATCGTCTGGTGGCGGTCACAGCAGTCGATGATCCGCTCCAGCGCTATGGCTCCATCACCGCCCAGCAGCTCTCCCAGGCGCCGCTGCTGCTGCGGGAAAAGGGCGCAGGCGTTCGGGATCAGTTTCAGTCGGAAATGCAGGCGCTGGGTTTGGATCTGTCTCCCCAGTGGGAATCCGCCAGTTCGCTTGTGCTGCTGGAAGCGACAAAGCATCGGGAAGGGGTTGCCATTCTCCCCTACCAGCTGGCCTATCCGTTTTTGCAGCGCGGCGAGGTGGCAGAGCTGAACATCACCGGCATTGACTTTACGCGCCGTATGGCATTGACCTGGCATAAGGACAAGTTTATCAGTGGCCCCATGCAGTGCTTTATGGACATTGTACGGACCCATCCCACGCCGCCGGAAATTTGAAAAAGGGTGTGCCGCAGTTATTTGCAGCACACCCTTTTTCATTCTGTATTATCCGTTTTGGGTCTGACGCAGCGCCTGAGCCAGCTGATCGGGGCAGGAAGTGTTCTTCATGCCGCACTTGATGCCTTCCATCCGGCGAATTGCCTCGTCCACGTCCATGCCCTCTACCAGCGCAGCAACGCCCTTGCCATTGCCGTTGCAGCCGCCGTCGAAGGCCACCTTACATACCTTACCGTCCTCAACGGAAAAAGTGATCTTCCGGGAACATACGCCCCGGGTCTTGTACTCGTAATCCATGGCAGTACCTCCTTGATTTTGACTCTATCCTATCACACTTTCCAAAAAGAATCAATATTCCACCAAATCCGCCGAAGTGATGTCCGCATAATCCATCAGCGCCATGGGATTTAGCACCATCTGCAGCCCTCTTGCGCCGCCGGAAATGGCAATTTCCTCATACAGCTCTGCGGTTTCGTCCATAAACGTCGGATATTTTTTCTTCATGCCAACCGGACTGCAGCCGCCCCGGATATAGCCGGTGAGGCCCAACAGCTCCTTCATGTGGATCATCTCCACCTTTTTATCCCCCGCCGCATGAGCCGCTTTTTTCAGATCCAGAGTGCAGCTGACAGGGATACAGAACACCAAAATGCCCTTCTTTTCTCCCCGGGCCACCAGAGTTTTAAACACCTGATCCGGATTCATTCCGGTGACAGCTGCCACATGCTCGCCGCCCAGATCGCTTTCGTCATATTCATATTCCACCGCCCGATAGGGGATCTTTGCCGCATCCAGCAGGCGCATGGCATTGGTTTTGTTGGATTTATTCATGATATTTCACTCCTGCTGCCAGTCTATTGTTTTATGACTCCGGCACATTTCCCCGAAGCTCAAACACGCTGTTGGCGCGCCCCTTCAAATCCGCCAGATTATTATAGGCCACATTTCGGTAGTCGGCAATCTCCGATTCCAAAGGATTCTGCTCGTCTGCCTGGAAGAAATCTCCCTGTGCATCCCGGCAGCCCATGGCCGTAATCACCGGCAGCTTGGTATAAAGTCCTGCCAGATAGTCGTTATACTTGGTGGTTTTCAGTCCCGTCACCTGGAGCAGCAGGGTGCTGAGATAGTTCATGCTGATCTCGTCCACCCAGCCAGTGGGAATGTCGTAATTGGCCCAGAGAATAAATCGGGTGATATACCGCTTCTGCTGGGTTTCCCCGTCCATCTCGCTGATGCTCTGCCCCATGACCTCAGAGTAGAAGCTGTCCTCAATAAAAGGCTGGTGGTCACCGAACATCAGAATCACCGTCGGCTCATCCACATTCTTAAAGTAGTTCAGCAGGTCCTCAAAGGCCTCGTCGGTCTTTTTAATCAGCGAAAGATACTGGTCCGTCTTGGGATAATCTCCCTTAGTAGAGGTGAGATAGACATCCTGATCGAAGTTATCATACTTCTGATTGTAGCTGGAATGGTTCTGCATGGTGACATTAAACAGGAACATCGGCTGATCCGGATCCTTGTCCTCATACATCTGCTCAATCTGCTTGAAGTCGTAGGCATCGGATACAAAACGACGCAGAAGGATCTGCTCCCCGGGATATTTCTGCCGCAGCAGCCGCTTATAGAGGTTATAGCTATAACCGGAGTTCACATATTTGTCCACCAGCTCCTGACCAAACAGGTCCTCTACCGAGATAAAATCCTCAAAGCCCATATCCTCGTATACCTGCGGACGATTCCAGCTGGATTCAAAATAAGGGTGGAATGCTTTGGCGGAAAAGCCCTGAGACATCAGCGTAGACACCAGACTGGGCTGCTGTTCCTTGACATAGAGCTGATAGGCATTGCTGCCAGCCGGAAGGAACGCCATGGTATTCCCCGTAAGGAATTCATATTCCGTATTGGAGGTACCGGTGCCGATGGTAGACACATAGGCATTGCCCTGGATTGTCTCATCCTTGATGCTGTCAATATAGGGCATATAGGGGACGTTGGTTTCAATATCTCCCACCACCGACAGGTCCGAAAAGCTCTCGTTCATAATCACAATCACATTGGGCGTTTTGCCCTGGTCCACCGCAGTCGGAATGTCCGTTTCTGCTGCCGCTTCTGTCGGGTCCATGCCCTGACGGATCAGCGCCGTCTCCAGAATACTGGGCGTTCCGTTTTCTTCAATGCTGTCGTCTACGATTCCCTCAATCTTTGCCGCGTCATAGCCGGACGGCACCATGAGCTTTAAATATTTGGTATTCAGCGTAAACTCCAGCACTGCGCCATGATTTTTATAGCCTCTGGTCTGGTTAAAGAAATCCGGCTTCAGGCCATAGTCCGCAACCGTGTCGGTAAAATAGAACGTATAGGCAAAGCCGCCTACCACCAAAAGGCTCAGCAGCCGCAGTGCAATCCGTCCGGGCTTGCCCTTTTTCGGCATGGACAGCCGGGACGCCAGGGCCATCAGCATCGCCGTAAGACAAACACCCAGCGCAATTTCATAGCCGATCTCATAGGTATAGCCTGCCGCCACATTGCCTGCGGTTTTGATGCTGGAAAAATCCATGGGAACCAGCGGACTGCCCTTAAATTCCTTCACATACATATTGGCAATGCCGAACAGCAGCAATACCGGGCTGACCGTCATCACCGAAATTCTCACGCTGCCGCTGAGGCCGAACACCGCTATATACAGCAGAAGATACACCACATAGTTCTCCCAGATATCCTCACTGGGGGTCAGAAAATCACTGAGAAAATTGCCGTTGAGCCGCTCCACTGCCACCAGCATCACATAGGGTGCCGCTGCCATCAATACCAGCATCATCAGGCACCGAAGCCAGCCCTTCTCCCATTTTACTGCAACGCCCGGAAACACCAGAAATGCCGCGCCCAGGGAGCTTAGCAGCATCGCCTCGCCCCACTGTTCCTGTGCAAGGAACTCCTGCCCGCGGGTCACTGCAAAAAACATCAGAATAAAACAAAGAATTCCACCAATTCGGGTGGACTTTCTGGAAATGTTCATAGAAAAACGCTCCTGTAGAAGTGATTTGCAAAGACTTATTATACCAGCATTTTTCAGAATGTACATGGATTTTCGCAATTTTCATCGAAATTCCATGATTTTACCCTATAAAAAACGCAGGCATGGAACCATTCCATCCCTGCGTTTTCCTTATTTTTTCGACAGTGCCATACACCACAGTCCTGCAATCAGCAGAATATCCACGGCAATGGCCAAAAGGAACCACCAGGAAAATGCCGTAAACACCAGCGAAGCTGCCATGTCCAGGCAATAGCAAAGGGTTCCTGCAATCATCGCCCAGCGTTTTCCCTTTCTTGCAAACACAAGAGAAACAAACACCATCGCATACAGCGCGGCACAAATCAGCCCAAAGATCACAGCAGCCGGTGCCGACGTCATCATCGCTGCAAATACGATGCTGGGGAATGCGCCAAAGGGCAGCGGCGAAAGGGTGCTTCCCATAAGCAGCAGCTGCCATCCCAAGAGCATAAAAACGCCGGATGCAAAGGTCAATCCAATGAAATACTTTTTTGCTCGGTCCATCTCAGAACCTCCCGGTGGAGCCAAAGCCCCCCTGCCCTCTCTGGGTTTCCTCCAAAGAATCCGTCTCTTCAAAGGTCTCCCGGCGCACCGGAACAATTGCCAGCTGTGCCACCCGCTCTTCCGGTGCCACCGTCTGCTCCTCAGCGGAATGGTTCAGCAGAAATACAAAAATCTCTCCGCGATAGTCGCTGTCAATCACGCCGACTTTATTGGCAGGTGCCAGGCCGCGCTTGGTGCCCAGGCTGCTCCGGGCAAACACCAGGCCCATATAGTCCCGAGGAATCGCCACCGCAATCCCCGTTGGAATTTTGACCGTCTGCCCCGGCTGGATCGTCACAGGCTCGGAAATGCAGGCATAGAGATCGGCTCCGGCAGCGTCCGGCGATCCATAGGTGGGGATTTTTGCCTCCGGACGAAGCTTTTGAACTTTCATATTACGGCTCCTCTCTTCCGTCCCAAAGGACGGTGGTTCCGGATTTCAGGGTTTTCTTTACATCAATCATCCGCTGGTTTTTAGAGCCGCGGAATCGAAGGGACGGGTCCTTCTCGTCCAGATGGAATTCTCCGTCCACCAATACGTCCAGCTGACGAAGCAGGTCCATGGTAATATCTTTTGGTCCCAGCTTTCCCGCCAGAATATCCGTCTCCAGGGTATAGCCGGAATAGCACCAGATGGACTTATCCGGAAACTGCTCCCGTACTTTCCTGCACAGGGCCAGCACCTCCGGCTGATTCTCCGGTTCAAAGGGTTCTCCGCCCAGCAGCGTCAGTCCCAGGATATAGGGCTTTTCCATGCCCTTCAAAATGCTTTCCTGCACTTCCTGGGTATAGCGTTTTCCCGCATCAAAGCTCCAGGTTTCGGCATTAAAGCAGCCCTTGCAGTGATGCCGGCAGCCGGACACAAACAGGCTCACCCGAATACCGGGACCATCGGCAATATCCCGCCATTTTATCAGGGAATAATTCACAGATGCATCACCCTTGCCTTGATTTCCTTGGTTTTTCCTTCATTCCAGTAATTTTCGCCCAGATAACCGCAGGTACGACGGGTGACGTTCATTCTGGTCTGGTCGGTGTTGCCGCAGTTGGGGCACTGCCACTGGTAGTCGTCATTGATGATGATCTCCCCATCAAAGCCGCAAACCTGGCAGTAATCGCTCTTGGTGTTGAACTCGGCATACTGGATATTGTCATAGATGTACTGCACCACCTCAGCC
>CAVEIY010000107.1:0-7085 GCA_963615825.1 Flexilinea sp. | reverse complement strand
AAACACGTAATACAAAAAGATATGGCCACCGGAGGCACCGGAAGTCAGTAAATAAACCAGGTCAGTAAACACGAAAAACGCAAAAACCTTCACCCCGCAAATCTTAAAACAATCTCCTTCCATCCACTTTACATTTTGACATCCTACCATTATAATAATGAGACATTGACTGGTTCTCAGAACCGATCACCCTTGAGGAGGAATTACAATGTTTGATCTGCTTCGCCGCATTCGGGTCAATTTTGTTCTAACGGCAATTCTGACGCTGATTCTCGGCATTTTGTTAATCACCTCGCCGGGTACGGCCATGCGCACGGTATTTCTGCTGGTGGGCTGGACGCTGGTGATCTCCGGCGCTGCGTCGCTGTTTACTGCACTGCTGTCCAAGGGGCAGCCGGTGGGCCAGGGGGACCTGGTGCTGGGGCTGGTGCAGGTGGCAACCGGTCTGGTGGTGCTGATGCGTCCCGGCTTCCTGATGTCTCTGGCCGGAATTGTAGTGGGCTTTGTGCTCCTGATCCACGGCATCCACGACATTCAGCACGCCCGGGAGAGCAAGGCCCTGGGCTATGAGTGGAAGCTGTCCATGGGCGTTGGCGTCGCGGCAGTGGTCATGGGCGTGATTGTCATGGTGAACCCGTTCTCCACCCTGGAAACCCTCCTGCGGATTGCAGGTATCTTCCTGCTGGTGGACGGCGTGGCCGATCTGCTGATGGTCTGGCGCACAACCCATTGATCCCGGACATTGATACTTGACATTCTCGCGGGAATGTAATATCATGGCTTTATATCGAAATGAGCGTTGATGGAGAGGAGTAGACCGGTCAAACCTCTAAGAGAGCAGGCGGTGGGTGCAAGCCTGTGAGGTCGTCGGTCGAAGGTCGCTCCGGAGC
This sequence comes from Flexilinea sp., assembly GCA_963615825.1. Lineage (GTDB taxonomy): Bacteria > Bacillota > Clostridia > Oscillospirales > Oscillospiraceae > HGM13006. Next base: position 6,195 of record CAVEIY010000107.1, on the reverse strand, counting down.
TGCGGGTCTGAAGCCAGTAGGGCCTGCCGGGTGCTCCCGTTACAGAGTATCGAGTGCGGCATGATATTTATGCCGAATTCAGGTGGTACCGCGGAATTTTTCGCCCTGAGTGTTTTTGGACACTCGGGGCGTTTTTGTTATCCTGCGGACAATTTTGTGCAAAATAACTGAGGAGATGATTCATTCTATGAAAGAACTGCCAAAGATTTATGATCCCCAGCAGGTGGAGGGCAGCATCTATGAGATGTGGCAAAAGGGCGGCTATTTCCATGCCAAAAAAGACCCGGACAAGAAGCCCTTTACCATTGTCATGCCGCCACCCAACGTCACCGGTCAGCTGCACATGGGCCACGCCATGGACTGCACCCTGCAGGACATCCTCACCCGGTTCAAGCGCATGCAGGGCTATTCTGCGCTGTGGCTCCCGGGCTATGACCATGCCGGCATCGCCACCCAGATCAAGGTGGAGGAGGAGCTCCGGAAAGAGGGCCTGACCCGCTACGATTTGGGCCGGGAGAAGTTCCTGGAGCGCGTCTGGCAGTGGAAGGAGCAGTACGGCGACCGCATTGTAGAGCAGCAGAAGACCCTGGGCTCCTCCTGCGACTGGGAGCGCCACCGGTTCACCATGGACGAGGGCTGCTCCAAGGCCGTCCGCGAGGTGTTCGTGAACCTGTATGAAAAGGGCTATATCTACAAGGGCAGCCGGATCATCAACTGGTGCCCCCATTGCCGCACCGCCCTGTCCGACGCCGAGGTAGAGTATGCCGAAAAGCCCGGTAAGCTTTGGCACCTCCGCTATCCCATCAAGGGCGAGGAGGGACGCTATCTGGTGGTAGCTACCACTCGTCCGGAGACGATGATGGGCGACACCGGTGTTGCCGTGAACCCCAATGATGAACGCTACAAGGACCTGGTGGGCAAGACCTGCATCCTGCCCATTATGAACCGGGAGATTCCCATTGTGGCCGACGACTATGTGGAAATGGACTTCGGTACCGGCTGCGTCAAGATGACCCCTGCCCATGATCCCAACGACTTTGAGGTGGGACAGCGGCACAATCTGGAGATCATCCGCGTCATCGGGGACGACGGCAAGATCAACGCCCAGGGCGGACCCTATGAGGGCATGGATCGGTACGAGTGCCGGAAAGCCGTGATTCACGATCTGGAGGAGCAGGGCTATCTGGAGAAAATCGAGGACTACACCCACAATGTCTCCACCTGCTACCGCTGCCACAACGATGTGGAGCCGCTGATTTCCGCCCAGTGGTTTGTGAAAATGGAGCCGCTGGCCAAGGAGGCCATCCGGGTGGTGGAGGACGGCGAGACGAAGTTCGTCCCCGAGCGGTTCACCAAGACCTATCTCAACTGGATGGAAAATGTCCACGACTGGTGCATCTCCCGTCAGCTCTGGTGGGGCCATCAGATTCCCGCCTGGAAGTGCTCTGACTGCGGCGAATACACCGTTTCCCGGGAGGATCCCACCGAGTGCTGCCACTGCGGCTCGAAGCACATCGTCCGGGAAGAGGACGTGCTGGATACCTGGTTCTCCTCCGCCCTGTGGCCCTTTGAAACCCTGGGCTGGCCGGACAAGACCGAGGATCTCGATTACTTCTATCCTACGGACGTGCTGGTTACCGGCTACGATATCATCTTCTTCTGGGTGGCCAGAATGATCTTCTCCGGCTGCGAGCATACCGGTAAAACGCCGTTCCATACGGTGCTCATGCACGGCCTGGTGCGGGACGACAAGGGCAGAAAGATGTCAAAGTCCCTGGGCAACGGCATTGATCCCCTGGAGATGGTGAAGCAGTACGGCGCCGACGCCCTCCGCATGAACATGATTACCGGCAACAGCCCCGGAAACGACATGCGCTTCTATGTGGAGCGCTGCGAGGCCATGCGGAACTTTGCCAATAAGATCTGGAACGCCAGCCGCTATGTGCTCATGAACCTGACCATCGACCAGCCCGGTCTGCCCGCAATGGACAAGCTGGAGCAGGAGGACAAGTGGATTCTCTCCAAGCTGAATCGCCTGATCTCCGAGGTCACTGAGAACATGGACAAGTATGAGCTGGGCATTGCGGTGCAGAAGATCTATGACTTCATCTGGGACGACTACTGCGACTGGTATATCGAGCTGACCAAGTCCCGGCTGTATGCGGACAATCAGGAGAGCAAGACCGTGGCCCAGCAGGTGCTGGTGTATGTGCTGGATCAGTTCCTGCGGCTGCTGCATCCCTTTATGCCGTTTATCACCGAGGAAATCTGGCAGGCCATTCCCCATGAGGGCGAGAGCATCATGATCGCGCCCTGGCCCACCACCTCCGACGATCTGGACTTCCCCGCTGAGGAGGCTGCCATGGAGCAGATTATGGCTGCCATCCGCGCGGTTCGGAATCGCCGTGCCGAGATGAACGTGCCCCCCAGCAAGAAATCTACCCTGTATATCGTCACCGAGAATCAGAAGGTGTATGAGCAGGGCCAGGCGTTTATTATGAAGCTGGCTTATTCCGACAATCTGATTGTCACCGGAGCCGAGCCGGAGGGGGCAGAGGATATGGCCTCCTGCGTCACCCACGATGCAAAGCTCTATATGCCCATGGATCAGCTCATCGACTTTGAGAAGGAGCTACAGCGCATCGAAAAGGAGCTGACCAAAAACCGCAAGAGCCTGGAGGGCATCGAGAAGAAGCTTTCCAACCCCGGCTTCCTGGCCAAGGCGCCCGAGAATGTGGTAAACGGCGAAAAGGAAAAGGCGGAGAAGCTCCATGCAATGATTGACCAGCTGGAAGAAAGCAAGAAACGTTTGCAAAAATAATCAACAGGACCGCTGCCGTTTCGGCGGCGGTCTTTTTGGAGGGAAAGCATATGACATATGAAGAGGCGCTGGCGGGAATCCACAGCCGCAGGACGTTTTCCGGCGGCGGACCGACTTTGGATCGGATTCGCAGACTCATGGACGCATTGGGCAATCCTCAGGAGCAGCTGAAGGTGGTGCACATTGCCGGTACCAACGGTAAGGGCAGCGTATCGGCCATGACGGAGCGCGCGCTGCGGGAATGCGGCTATCATACGGGGCTGTTTACGTCCCCCTATCTGGTGGATTTCCGGGAGCGGATTCGGCTGGACGGGGAGAACATCTCAAAGGCGGAGCTGGTTTCCTGCTATGAAGCGGTGATGGCGGAGGAAAAACGGCTGGAGGAAGCGGGCTATGAGCCAGTGAACGAATTTGAGCTGGTGACGGCCATTGGATTTCTGGCCTTTGCCCGGGCGAAGGTGGACTATGCGGTGCTGGAGGTGGGCCTGGGCGGTCGGACGGACCCCACGAATCTGGTGAAAACGCCCGCTGCCTGCTGCATTACCTCCATCTCTCTGGATCATACGCAGATTTTGGGGGATACCCTGGAGAAAATTGCGGGGGAAAAGGCCGGGATCATCAAGCACGGCGTTCCGGTGGTGACAGCGCGGCAGAAGCCAGAGGTTTACGGGGTGATTGCACGGCGGGCGGAGGAATGTTCTGCGCCCCTTTGTCCGGCCCCGGATGTCAGCGCCATTCGTCAGGACCGGCACGGAACGACATTCCGCTGCGGCAGAACGGAGCTGGAAATTCCGCTGCTGGGGGATTATCAGATGGAAAATGCCGCCGCGGCCTGGCAAATTTCCCGTGTGCTGGAGCTGCCGGAGGATGCGGTGAAGCGGGCGTTTTCCCAGGTGAAATGGCCTGGTCGGCTGCAATATCTCCCGGGAACGCCGGATTATCTCATTGACGCAGGCCATAACCCCGGCGGCATCCAGGCGCTGTGCCGGACGCTGGAGGAGCTGTTTCAGGACCGGAAGATTACGGCGGTGGTGAGCATGATGAAGGACAAGGACTATGAAGCGTGCATTCCGCTGATTGCCCGGCATGCCTGCCATGTGATCGGCTGCACCGTGGGACTGCCCCGATCCCTTGCACCGGAGGAAATCGCCCAGGCGGCAGGAGAGATCACCCGGGCCGACTGGACTTCGGAGCTGGCGTCGGCGCTGGCGCTGGCCGAACGGGATCCGGGAAATCTGATTGTGGTGTGCGGATCGGTGTTTGGAGCAGGAGAGGCGCTGCGGGTGCTGGGAGAATAAAGAATTTTTTAGGAATTTACGGACCGCGGTTCGCATCTAACGCCCTTCGGGGACGGAAGGAAAGAATAAAGAATATGGAATAAAGAATAAATAAGAATGGGAGGGCGCGGGAGGGTTTGCGCTTTTACTGAGCTGGTTCTTTTCGATGCTGCTGGTCCCTCCGGGGTAATGTTGACATGACTTGCCGAATCGGTACCAGACGTGTTCCCCCCAAGGGGACTTCCTCTCTATTGTATATCGGAAAAAATGTCAATAGAAAATTTGTCCTCGTACATGCATTCGACAGCATGTACGAGGACTTTTTGTTATGATGAAAGCGCACAAAAAGGAAATGGAGCGATGAATATGTACATCAGAAGCTTCCTGCAGGACAAGGAAATCACCATCACCCTCTCCGGGGAGATCGACCACCACGAGGCGCGGCATGCCATGAAAACCATTGGGGAGAAAATCGACGCCTATCTTCCCAGGGTGTGCATTCTCGACTTCCGGGACGTGACGTTTATGGATTCCTCGGGGATCGCCATTGTGGTAGCCGGGGTAAGGCGGATGCGGCAGCTGGAGGGCAAGCTGGTGATATGCCACGTGCAGCCGCAGCCCATGCGGGTATTCGAGGCGGCGGGAATCGGGCAGATCGCGGAAATCAGAGGAGGAGAGAAAGCATGAAGCCGGAAAATGAACTGACCATGGAATTTTTCAGCCGCAGCTGCAACGAGGCCTTTGCACGGGCGGCAGTGGGGGCGTTTATTGCGCCGCTGGACCCGGATCTGGAGGAGCTGAGCGACATCAAAACAGCCGTCAGCGAGGCGGTGACCAACTGCATTGTCCATGCCTATCCCGAGAAAACCGGGACCATTACCCTACAGTGCCGGGTGTATGCGGACCGGACGGTGGAGCTGTGCATTCGGGATCAGGGAGTGGGCATCCCGGATGTTTCCGCAGCCCGGGAGCCGATGTTCACCACAGGCGGACAGGAACGGAGTGGCATGGGCTTTACGATTATGGAGAAATTCATGTCCTCCCTCCAGGTGGAATCCCAGCTCGGCGCCGGAACCACCGTGACCATGACACGGCGGCTCCAGGAGCGGGGACGGTGACGGCCACCCTTTTGGATCAGGCGCGGCAGGGGGACAAGGATGCACGGGAGCAGCTGCTCCGGGAGAATGCGGGGCTGATCTGGAGCATCGTCCGGCGGTTTTATGGACGGGGCACAGAGCCGGACGACCTGTATCAGCTGGGCTGTCTGGGGTTCTTAAAGGCCATCGACGGCTATGACGCGGCCTATGGCACCCAGTTTTCCACCTATGCGGTGCCGAAAATTGCCGGAGAAATCCGGAGATTCCTCCGGGACGACGGGTCCATTAAGGTCAGCCGTACCATCAAGGAGCAGGCCGCGCAGCTTCGGCTGCTCCGGAACCGGATGACCCTGGAGCTGGGACGGGAGCCGCATCTGTCGGAAATCGCCCAGGCCTCCGGGCTGACGGTGCAGGAAATCGCGGTGATTGATACGGCAATGCTGCCTGCGGATTCGTTGCAGCGTCCGGCAGGTGAGGACGGGTGCAGCCTGGAGCAGCTGCTGCCCGGAGAGGCCATTGAAGAAAAAATCATCGAATCCGTGTCGCTGGAGGACGCGATTTCCCAGCTGGAGCCACGGCAGCAGGCGGTGATCCGCATGCGGTATTTCCGCGGGATGACCCAGGATAAGACCGCGGTGGTGCTGGGGGTGAGCCAGGTGCAGGTGAGCAGATTGGAGCGGCGAGCACTGGGGAGGTTAAAGGAGATTTTGGGGGAGAGTTGAAATTTTAGTGGTACGGTGGCATGATGTTTGCGTTTTACGTTTTTACGGGCCGCGGTCTTTTCTCTTAGGCCCTTCGGGGACCCATTCTTTCTTGTTTTGAAGAAAGAATGGGGAGAAAGACAAACCAAGGGGGCTGCGGCCCCCGTTGGATCCCCCGGGGTAATGTTGACATGATTTGACGAATCGGCGCGTCGCGAATTCGCATTGGTGCCCCGCCCGAATTTTAACCAGGGGCGGCGCTCCGCTTATCCCCGCCCCTTCGTGCCTACTGCGGTGCG
>CAVEIY010000106.1:0-7183 GCA_963615825.1 Flexilinea sp. | reverse complement strand
GGAGTTTTCTCATGCCAAGCACTGAATTTCTGAACCGTCCCGGCAGCGTATGGGAACGTACAAAGTTCGAAGGAAAAGCCTTCCCTCAGATTCGGGAGGAAATGGAGCAGTTGGCCATTGACGGGCTTCGGACCTATGACGATGTAACCTGGCAGCCAGGTACCTGCGGCACCATCTCCGGAAAATGGATTCGCCCCGCCAATCCCACCGGCGCACTGCTGTATTATGTCCACGGCGGCGGCTTTACGCTGGGTTCCTCCGCCATTCCTCTGCCCTTCCTGCTGGAGATGAGTCACCGTTTGGGGATCACCTGCTTCTCCGCCGACTATCGGCTTGCACCGGAGTACACCTTCCCCGCAGCACCGGACGATGCGTTTGCAGGCTATCGGGGACTGCTGGAGCTGGGCTATGCCCCGGAGAAAATCATTCTCTGCGGTGAGTCTGCCGGTGCTACCCTGGTTCTGGACATTCCGCTGATGGCCAAGGCAGCTGGTGTTCCCATTCCAGGCGCTGTGATTGCCATGTCTCCGGTCACCGATGCCATTGCCGTAGAAGAGGGCACCGTGCTGGAGGGGCTTGACAGCTCTGACCAGGTGCTGGAGGTCTATGCCCCCGGACACGACAAGGCTGATCCGCTGATTTCCCCGGCGCTGGGCGATCTTACCGGTTTCCCGCCTACGTTTCTCAGCGTCGGCGGCACGGAAATTCTGCTGAAGGATTCCCTGACCTTCGCCAGAAATGCAGCCAAGGCAGGCTGTGACGTCCGGCTCCATGTGGGCAAGGACATGATCCACACCTATCCCCTGGACCTGTGGGATTATCCGGAGGCTATGACCGCCTTTGAAGAGATGGAGCTGTTCCTGCGTCAGATGCTTCGCTGACCGAAGAGAGAAAGGATGAAATGAACATGACCGACCAAAAGAAACACCTGAGCTACACGTTCTACCGGATTTCCATTGCCCTGGCCGTATTCCTGGCCTTCTTCCTCCAGACCTTCCTGCTGGTAGACGGCACCAACATCTTTATGGCCCACTTTACCGCGTGGAAAGCCACCGAAGTCAGTCTGCCCATCACCATCGGCGGCTATGCAGCCATTGTAACCACCTTCCTGATCGGCTCCTGGCTGATCCGCCACAAGGGCCGCGGCATGATGCTGGCGCTGATCGTTATCTCCGGCATCGCAACCATTATGTTGGCCTTCTGTGAAAACAGCTATCCCCTGTATTTCGCCGCGATGATAATCAATAATATCACCCTGGGCGCGCTGCTGGTGCTGATGACCGCCATTATCACCAACTGGTTCAATTCCACCCGCGGCAGAATGCTGGGCTTCGTTACCATCGGCGCTCCCTTCTCCACCGCAGTCTGCGTCCCGGTGATTCAGCGGCTTCTGATGGCCGGCGTTGCATTCCAGAGCATTTTCCTGGTATTTGGTCTGGTGATTATCGCCTTTGGTGTAATTGCGTTTCTGCTGGTGCCCTATCTGCCCGAGGACGTGGGCTATCATGCCGACAACAGCGACCATGCAGCCGTTCAGACCGACACCGGCGCCACCCACGAGTGGACCCTCGCCAAGCTGGTTCGCTGCAAGGAAGCGTGGCTCATTATGCTGGCCTTTGGTCTGATGATGCTGGTCAGCAACTGCGTCATGCCCCTGCTGTTCCCCCACTTCCTGGACGTGGGCGTTTCTCCCGACATCGTGCTGAATCTCATGACCATCTCCGCCATTGTGGGCATTCCCCTGAGCTATTTCTGGGGCTGGCTGGATGATAAGATCGGCACCAAAAAGGCCTGCTACACCCTGGCCGTTGGCTTTACCCTTATGAGCATCGGCATGGTGTTCGCAAAATCCGGCAATCTCATCATTGTGGCCATGGCCGTTATTGGCATCGCCGCAGTCATCGGCGGTTCTCCCAACCTGAACCCCTCCATCATCGTCAATGTGTTTGGCGCTTCCGAATATCTGAACGTCAACCGCTACCTGAACATCGGCCAGAACATTCTTCGGCTGCTGGCCCTGGTGATGATGAGTTCCATCCGCGACCTCACCGGCTCCTATACCCCCGGTTATGTGGTCTGCGTGGTGCTGTCTCTGGTTGCGCTGCTGTGCTTCGTTGGCATTCGTCAGCGGTATTCCGACGCAAAGAACTAACGTTCTTTTCCACTTGTGATTACAAAAACACCGCCGCAGGTTTTCGCCTGCGGCGGTGTTCCGTTTCTATGTTACAGATCCATGGCAGCGTGATAGCCGTCAAAAATAGCTCCATTGGTCTTGCCCACCTGGTGGCAGTCACCGATGATCCGGATCACCGGCACATCCAGCGCCATAAGCTTCTCCGCGTTCACAGAGCGCTGACCAAAGGCATAGACCTTGCTCTCAGCGGGAATCACCACGGTATTGCCGTCCTTATCCTGAGTTTCTACGCCCTCAGCTGTCACCGCCATGCACCGAAGCCCGGTTTTGACATGGAGGTTCTTCTGCTGGGCAAAGGACTGGAGCATACCTACACGGTGCATCCAGTTGGCATCGGGGGCCACATCGTTCTGCATCTCGATGATGGTCACGTCCCGTCCGGTTTCGGTCAGGAACAGCGCCGTTTCGCAGCCCACCAGGCCGCCGCCCATGACGGCAACGGTTTTGCCCAGAGCATCCAGGTTGGTGTAAGCGGTAGTAGCATGCTGTGCCGTTTCGATACCGGGCAACGGGAACACCACGGGCGTGGAACCCAGAGCCAGGAACAGCGCATCGGGCTTAATCTCTGCTACCAGCTCAGGCGTTACCTCGGTATTCAGGCGGATTTCTACGTCAGAATGCTCCACCCGGTAGATAAGATGATCCTTCAGGCGCTTGAGATCGGCCTTCAGGCTGTCGTAATCGGTGAATTTCAGCAGTCCACCCAAGCTGTCGGATTTCTCCGCCAGAATGACCTTATGTCCTCTTGCAGCTGCGGTGGCTGCCGCTTCCAGTCCGCCAGGGCCGCCGCCAGCAATCAGCACGGTTTTCTTGGCCTTGGGGGCTGCGGCTTCCTCTGCATTCAGCCGGGATTCGTGGCCGGTTCTGGGATTCACCGCGCAGGCAAATTTCGTCTTGGTCTGCATGCCGGTGAGACAGTCCAGGCACCGGAGACAGGGACGAATATCCTCGTCATGGCCCTCTCTGGCCTTCTGGGGCAAGAACGGGTCGGCAATCAGGCTGCGAACCATGGCGATGGCGTCTGCCTTGCCCTCCTCCAGCACCTGCTCGGCCTCGGCGGGAGTGACTACAGAACCGACAGTGACCACAGGACACTTGGTAACCACTTTCTTAACTTCCGCAGCATATTTCACGTTGGGCATATGAGGCAGGAACATGGTGGGATGGGTTTTCACCGCAAAGTTCGGATCGGTATCCAGACCTGCCGACACATGGATCAGTTCCACCTTGTCCTCGATGAGCTGGCAGAACTGCACCACCTCTTCGATGGATAAGCCGCCTTCCGTAAGCTCCGGGCCAATGCGGTACTCGATGGGCACCTTGGGTCCAACGGCCTTGCGAACGGCTGCAATCACCATCAGCGGGAACTTGGCCCGATTGTCAAAGCTGCCGCCGAATTCATCGGTACGGGTATTGAATTTGGGAGAAAGCATCTGGTCGAGAAGCCAGCCGTGAGCGCCATGGAGCATGACCATCTGGAAGCCTGCCTGAACGGCCACCTTTGCAGCCTCGGCATATGCCGCTGCAATCTCCTCCAGATCTTCCTTGGTTGCGCCCTTGACCTGGGTACCGTTGAGCTTCACCTCGTCAATGGGACCGACGGTCTGGAAGCCGGTGACCGCGGTGTTGGAAATCCGTCCGCCATGGTTCAGCTCAATAGACGCAATGGCTCCATGCTGGGTGATGGCACGGGCCACCTCAGACCATTTCTGCACGGTTTTCTGGGTCAGAATCGGATGCCGAGGAGTGGTAAAGCCCCGCTCCTCCACAGGCGTATCGCCCACGGTGACCTGAGCCACGCCGCCCTTGGCCTTTTCCTCATAATATCCCACCATGTAATCGGTAGGGCTGCCGTCGGGATTCAGCGCACACATCATGTTCGGCCCGGACAGCAGTCGGTTCCGGAACGTGAGCGTTCCTACCTTCATGGGGGTAAACAGCTTTGGGTATTTCATGATACTACCTCCTAATATATCGTTTTTTCTTCCATTGTACCTGTCCGCCAGCATTCTGTAAAATGCAAAGTAGACAGGTGTTGTATAATCATTTATTTATGCTCCGCACCGGAAGCATGTGAAATCCCTGAATCGGCATCAGCGAATCATAATACGCCCGCACCGCATCCAATGCCGCAAGGGCCGTGGGCGTCAGATACCCGTTTTTCAGACGGCACAGTCCAATGGTACGTGCGCAGCCAGGTCCCTCCAGCGACAGGAATCGCACCTGATGGCCCAATAGATCCAATGCATGGTTCTGCCTGGGGTCCTGCTGCGTCACCGGCACCAGCATAATTCCCACATTTTTCGCCACCAGATCATAGGCAAAGTCCGTCTCGTCTCCCATAAAGCAGATTTTGGGTTCAAAGCCCGCCCGACAGCAGAAGCCACGAAGCAGCTGCGTAAATCCAGAACTGCCATTATTGAAAACGAACCGTTCCCCTGCCAGATTCTTTAACTGTACCTGTTTTTCCTGTGCCAGGGGATGCTGCGCCGAAACGGCCAGACAATACTGCTCCCGAAACATGGGATGCCACTCAATTCTCGGGTTGCCGCTGGGTTCCGGGCACAGAGCGAAATCTGCACCGTGGGTTTCCAGCTCGTGCATGGTATCCCTGGAACCAGCCAGCTGGTGAAAAATCTGCATTTCCGGATGCTGGGGCAAATAGCTGCGCAAAAAACCGGTCAAAAGCTCCAGCGTAGGGGCAATCAGCTTGACGCTTCCGGTTTCCACATTGCTGTTGTCCTCGGCCTCCCGCAGTGCATCATCATATTCCGCCAGAATTTGCTCCACCCTGCGCAAAAAAGCCCGTCCGGCGTGATTGAGTCGAATGCTGTTGGCCCCTCGCTCAAACAGCTGTGCGCCAACCTCCTGCTCCACCCGTCCGATGGCACGGCTCAGCGCAGGCTGGGTGATATGCAGCTCTGCCGCCGCCTGCGAAATATGCTCGGTTTTGGCTACCGTGCGAAAATAAACCAGATAATTTAGTTCCATAATGGCCCTCCGGAGCATACACAAATTTTGATACTAATATGCCCTATAATGATATTTACAGAATGCTTTTTAGTGATTATAATACAAACATACGGAAAAATCCATAGAGATTTTCACATTTTCATGAAAGAAGGATGAAAAATGAAACGACTTCTCACGATGCTGCTGTCACTGACCATGATTCTGTCGGCGTTCGCCGGCTGTGGCAGCAAAGCCGCCTCCTCTGCACCTGCTGCCGATACGGCATCCTCTGCTGCGGCCCCGGCTCCCACGGAAGAAGCTGCCCCGGTCAGCGACGCCACTCCTGCAAGCAGTGCTGCGGAACCCGACTCCATGGAAGAGCCTGCCGACGGTGAGGACGGCTGGTCCTATACCCCCATCTCCTACCCGCTGGCCGAAGCTCCGGCTACCCTGGATTACTGGATTATCTGGGAGCTGTCCGCCGACACCATGTACAATGACGTCAGCGAGCACGTTGCGCTGAAAGAGCTGGAAGAAGCCACCGGCGTACACCTGAACCTACTGGCACAGTCTCAGGCTGCCGGTCAGACCAACACCAATCTGATGATTGCCTCCGGCGACTATGCCGATATGATCGGCATGTTCTCCTATCCCACCGGCATGGATGCCGCTGTGGACGACGAGATCGTTGTGGACCTCAAGGACATGATTCCGGAGTATTCCCCTGACTACTACAAGTATCTGATTGCCGACGACAACAAGCTCTGGAAGTCTGTTCAGACCGACGAAGGACATATCGGCGCTTACGTGACCGTTGGCGCAAAGCCCAAGGTTGCCGACGGCACCATGACCTTCCAGTTCATGCTGGATGAGCTGGGTGTGAAGAAGGATGACCTCCGCACGGTAGACCAGTATGAGGACTACCTGACTGCTGCCAAGAACAAGTATGGCATGGCCGCTCCGCTGTATCTCCCCGGCGACTTTATGCTGGACGGCGACACCCTGGCCAACACCTATGGTGTCTCTCTGAAGGTTGATGCCATCACCGGCGATCTTCCCTGGCTGGTTGAGGACGGCGAAGTAAAGTTCGGCTATCTGGAGGACGGCTTTACCGAGTATGTCACCCTGCTCCACGACTGGTACGAAAAGGGCCTGATTGACTCCGATACCGCTTCCCATCCCACCGAATACCGTGACGAGGATCTGATTAACCTGGTTGCCAACAAGCAGGTTGCTGTGTTCCACCGCGGTGACGGTCTGGTAGATATGCTCTCCGGTATCTCCGGCGAGCAGGTAATGCCCACCTACTTCCCCACTGTCAATGCAGACGACACCCTCCACATCGGCGGCGGCGTTGACACCATCTCCGGCGAAACCGGCACCGTCATCACCACTGGCTGCGAAGATCTGGAGCTTGCCATGAAGTTTATGAACTACTGCTACACCGATGATTGGGTTCTTCCCAGCAACTACGGCGTAGAAGGCGAAACCTATGATATGGTAGACGGCAAGCCCCAGTTCCAGGAGTGGACCTATACCACCGAAGGCCGCACCTTTAGCTCTGTCCTGATGGACTACACCTTCCTGGCCATGGTAGACGACAATGTGGAGACTCCGGGCCGTTCCGAGGCTGCTCTGTCCTGCGAGGATACCTGGAATGACAACATCGACAACCAGAACGATTATCCCGTTGGCGCTGCAATGACCATTGAAGAGGGCGATCAGTACAACCGCCATGCCGGCGATCTGGTCACCCTGGTAAAGCAGTACACCGCCAAGTTCATCACCGGCGACGAGCCGCTGTCCGGTATTCCCGAGTTCCAGCAGAAGCTTCGCGACACCGGCATCCAGGATTGCATCGACGCCAAGCAGTCTGCTTATGACCGCTATATGTCCAGAGGTTAATTTCTAATATTTACCCCCGGTCTGCTGATCCCAGACCGGGGGCCACCCCAACTACACAGGAGGTTGTTTTATGCTTGAAACAAAAAACGTCACCGGCACCTGGCTGGTGGAAGAAACCACCCATCTCTACGA
>CAVEIY010000105.1:0-7186 GCA_963615825.1 Flexilinea sp. | reverse complement strand
GATTATCTGGTGGTTGGCGCGGGACTGTACGGCGCGGTGTTTGCCCAGAAGGCCCATGCGGCGGGGAAGTCCGTGCTGGTGGTGGACAAGCGCCCCAACATTGCAGGCAACGTTTATACGGAGCCGGTGGAGGGCATTCAGGTCCATAAATATGGCGCGCATATTTTCCATACCAACAACAAGACGGTCTGGAATTACGTCCAGCAGTTTGCGGAGTTCAACCGGTTTACCAATTCTCCGGTGGCCAATTACCACGGCGAGCTGTACTCCCTGCCCTTTAACATGTATACCTTTAATAAAATGTGGGGCGTAGTGACCCCACAGGAGGCAGCGGAGAAAATTCAGGCCCAGCGGGATGCTGCCGGGATTACCGAGCCGAAAAACCTGGAGGAGCAGGCCATTTCTCTGGTGGGCACGGATATTTATGAAAAGCTGGTCAAGGGCTATACCGAAAAGCAGTGGGGGCGGCCCTGCAATCAGCTGCCTGCGTTTATCATCAAGCGGCTGCCGGTGCGGCTGACCTTCGATAATAACTATTTTAACGCGCTGTATCAGGGCATTCCCATCGGCGGCTATACGAAGCTGGTAGAGCATATGCTGGAGGGCGTTGAGGTTCGGCTGAATGTGGACTATCTGGCGGAAAAAACGCAGCTGGATGCTTTGGCGGACAAGATGGTATACACCGGTCCCATCGACGCATATTTTGGCTTCCGGCTGGGCACGCTGGAATACCGTTCCGTGCGCTTTGAGACGGAAGTGCTGGACATCCCCAATTTCCAGGGCAACGCGGCGGTGAACTATACCGATCGGGAAACGCCTTGGACCCGAATCATCGAGCATAAGTGGTTTGAATTCGGCAAGGATGCCCAGGGAAATGATCTGCCGAAAACCGTAATCAGCCGGGAATACAGCTCCGAGTGGAAGCCCGGAGATGAGCCGTACTACCCGGTCAACGACGAGAAGAACGGCGCGCTCTATGCGCAATACCGCAAGCTGGCTGACCAGGAGAAAAACATCATCTTCGGCGGACGGCTGGGCGAATACAAATATTATGATATGGATATGGTCATTGCGGCGGCGCTTCGCTGCGCGGAAAAACAGCTGAGCAAGTAACCAGAGATCCTGTTCGGCATAATCCACAAATCATGTATACGAAATAGCGGCAAATCCCTGCACCTTGGTGCGGGGTTTTGCTTTACAATCCTGAACTGTGCCATTATAATTAACTTTAATATTAGAAAGTGCCGGGAAAACGGAATTTAAATCGACGCGGGTCGATGACGGCACTGGGGCGGAAAACCCCAAGGAGGAAAATATGGAAGCAGTCAAACAATTTCTGAAGCGCAAGGATATTGAAATATCCCTGAAGCGCTATGGAATCGACGCACTGGGCGCGATGGCACAAGGCCTGTTCTGCTCGCTGCTGATCGGTACCATCATCAACACGCTGGGCACTCAGTTCCACATCCCGTTCCTGACGGAGACGGTGGCAACGGTTTCCGGCGTGGACTATACCGTGGGCGGTCTGGCCTCCGCAATGAGCGGACCTGCAATGGCAGTGGCAATCGGCTATGCGCTGCATTGTCCGCCGCTGGTGCTGTTCTCAATGATCACCGTGGGCTTCTCGGCTAATGCCTTGGGTGGTGCAGGCGGTCCTCTGGCGGTGCTGTTTGTGGCCATCATTGCAGCGGAGATCGGCAAAGCCGTATCCAAGGAGACGAAAATCGACATTCTGGTAACGCCGCTTGTGACCATTGGCGTTGGTGTGGCGCTGTCCGCCTGGTGGGCGCCGGCACTGGGCAAGGCTGCCATGCATGTGGGCGACCTGATTATGGTGGCAACCAATCTTCAGCCCTTCTGGATGGGCATCCTGGTGTCCGTGATCGTCGGCGTAGCGCTGACCTTGCCCATTTCCTCTGCTGCCATCTGCGCAGCACTGGGCCTGACCGGACTGGCTGGCGGCGCTGCGGTGGCTGGCTGCTGCGCCCAGATGGTTGGCTTTGCGGTGATGAGCTTTAAGGAGAACCGTTGGGGCGGTCTGGTGTCTCAGGGCATCGGCACCTCCATGCTCCAGATGGGCAACATCGTCCGGAATCCCCGGGTGTGGATCGCCCCCATTGTAACCTCTGCCATTACCGGCCCTCTGGCGACCTGCGTGTTCCATCTCCAGATGAACGGCGCACCGGTATCCTCCGGCATGGGCACCTGCGGCCTGGTAGGACAGATTGGCGTATATACCGGCTGGGTGGCAGACGTTGCCTCCGGTGCCAAGAGCGCCATTACCACCATGGACTGGGTGGGGCTGATTCTCATTTCCTTTGTGCTTCCGGCGGTTCTGTGCCCGCTGATTCATATGGTGGTACGGAAGCTGGGCTGGGTAAAGGACGGAGATCTGACCCTCAGCAACAACTAAAGACGAAGCAGCACTGTCCTTGCGGCAGTGCTGCTTTTCTGTATGAAATCAAAAACCGGCTGCACCCGAAATGGATGCAGCCGGTTTCATAAACCTTAGCGATAGATAACCTCGTGACGCTTGGGACCGGTGGAAACGATGGAGATATGCACGCCAATCTCCTTCTCGATGAACAGCACATAGTCCTGAGCGGCCTTGGGGAGATCCTCCCACTTGGTGGTGCCGCGGAGATCGCACTTCCAGCCGGGGAGGGTGGTGTAGACGGGCTTTGCCTTTTTCAGCTCGGGGGTTACGGGGAAATCGGTGGTAACCTTGCCGTCGATTTCATAACCGGTGCAGACCTTGATCTCGTCCAGATAGCCCATGACGTCCAGGCAGGTGAGCACCACATCGGTAGCACCCTGAACGGATACGCCATAACGGGTTGCCACAGCATCGAACCAGCCCACTCTACGGGGACGACCGGTGGTTGCACCGTATTCGCCTGCATCACCGCCGCGATGACGCAGTTCTTCTGCCTCGTCGCCGAACAGCTCGCTGACAAACTCGCCTGCGCCTACTGCGCTGGAATAGGACTTGGTGACCACATAGACCTGCTTCATCTCCTTGGGGGGGATGCCGGCACCCACGCAGCCGAAAGCAGCCAGAGTATGGGAGGAGGTGGTCATGGGATAGATGCCGAAATCGGGGTCCTTCATGGAACCCAGCTGACCCTCCAGCAGAATGGTCTTTCCGGCCTTGTTGGCCTCGGCGAGGTACTTGTGGACGTCGCCAATATAGGGACGGACCATTTCACGCCATTCCATCAGCAGCTGGAACAGCTCGTCTGCATGAATTTCAGGCTTGTGATACAGGTTGACAAACAGGGCATTTTTCAGGGTGCAGATGTTCTCCAGGCGGGCCTTCAGACCCTCCTCGTCAAACAGCTCATTGATCTGAATGCCGTTCTTTGCGTATTTATCGGAATAGAAGGGGGCGATACCGGACTTGGTGGAGCCAAAGGCGTTGCCCGCCAGACGCTCTTCCTCATAGGTATCCTGCAGAACATGATAGGGCATCAGCAGCTGTACCCGATCGGAAATCATCAGCTGGGGTGCAGGAACGCCTGCATCGGTGATGGCCTTGATCTCTGCCATGAGCTTGGGAATGTCCAGCGCAACACCATTGCCGATGATGTTCATTGTGCCGGGGTTGCAGGCACCGGACGGAATCAGGTGCAGGGCAAACTTGCCATAGTCATTGATGATCGTATGACCGGCATTGGCACCGCCCTGGAAACGAACGACAATATCCGAGGTTTCGGAGAGCAGATCGGTGACCTTGCCCTTGCCCTCGTCGCCCCAGTTGGCGCCGACGATCGCTTTTACCATATTGATACCTCCGCGGCTGGGATTCGCAACCCCATGGAGCATTCCCGGGGATTTGCCTTTTCCAAGTCCGCTATTTCTCTAGTAGCATTATAGCGTATACAGGATCTATTTGCAAGATTGACTTGCAAAATTTATTCCTTTACTTTCGTTCGTCGCTTTGCTAAAATAAGAAAGAATAAAGAACACTGTGAGGTGGGTGGAAATGAACAGTCATGGCAAGGGCAGTGACCGGAGCGCCGCACTTTATGAGGCGCTTTTGACCTTGAAAACCCCGGAGGAATGCTATGCATTCTTTGAAGATCTTTGCACGGTATCCGAGCAGATGGCAATGGAGCAGCGCTTTGAGGTGGCGCGGCTGCTGGATCAGGGCGACATCTACAGCGATGTGCTGGAGAAAACCGGCGTCAGCAGCGCAACCGTCAGCCGGGTGAAGCGGTGCCTCAACTACGGCGCAGGCGGCTATCGCCAGGTGCTGGACCGGATGAAGAAAGAGGATGAGGCATGAGCAGCTATGGCGCATTGGCGGACTGGTACGACAGCCTGACCGAGGACGTGGACTATGAGGGCATGTATGACTACCTGATGGCGATTCTCCGCCGGAATGGCGTGAAACCGGAGCGGGTGCTGGATATGGCATGCGGCACCGGCAGCCTCAGCGTGCTGTTCGCCCGGAATGGCAGCCGCTGCTATGGCATGGACCTGAGCACCGATATGCTGACCCGTGCCTTTGACAAAGCGCAGGGAATGGACAATCCGCCGATGTTTCTCCATGGGAATATGGCGGATTTTACGCTGCCGGAGCCGGTGGATGTGCTGGTGTGCATGCTGGACAGCTTTAACTATATGGCGCAGCCGGAGCAGGGGATTTCTGCGATTGCCTGCTTTGCAAAGGCCCTTCGTCCCGGCGGCATGCTGATTTTTGATGTGCGTCCCCCGGAGCAGCTTCGTGCCTTTGACGGCCAGATGTTTATGGACGAAACCGATGACGTGGTATGCATCTGGCGCACGGAATTTGACGAGGAAGAGAATCAATGCTTTTACGGCATGGATATCTTTGTGCGTCAGGGAACGCTATGGCGGCGAGAGCAGGAGGAGCATCTGGAATATGCCTATGACCTTGACTGGCTGAAGGATCAGCTGGAGCAGGCGGGATTCCGGGAGGTTTCCTTCTATGGCGAGCGGACGTTTCTGCCGCCCCAGCCCGAGGAAGAGCGGGTGTTTATTACAGCACGAAAGGAAGAACATTCATGACAGATCAGCTTGTTCGGGCAATGACCCGGGACGGCTTTGTAAAAATTACGGCAGTGAGTACCACGGAGATTACCCGGCGGGCCAGAGAGATTCATAAAACCACAGCTGTGGCAACTGCGGCACTGGGGCGGGTTCTGGCTGCCACCAGCATGATTGGCAATATGCAGAAAATCGACCAGGGCAGCGTTACCATGATGATTAAGGGCGGCGGTCCCCTGGGCACGATCCTTGCCACCGCCGATCCCCAGGGCAATGTTCGTGGGTATGTGGAAAATCCCCAGGTGGCTCTGGTAGAGAAGTATCAGGGCAAGCTGGACGTTGGCGCAGCGGTTGGCGATCAGGGGACCCTGACGCTGATCCGGGATCTCCATATGAAGGATCCCTATGTGGGAACGGTACAGCTGCTGGGCGGTGAAATCGCTGAGGATGTGGCGGCGTATTTTGTGGAAAGCGAGCAGGTGCCTACAGTGTGTGCGCTGGGCGTGCTCCTGAATCGGGACCAGACGGTGGATGTGGCAGGCGGATACCTGCTCCAGCTGCTTCCCGGCGCACCGGACAGCCTGATTGATGAGCTGGAGGCCAGTGTTGCCAAGGCAGGCAATGTGTCAGCAATGATGAAGGAAGGACTTGGACCCCAGGATATCATTCTGCGGCTGCTGGGGGAGGAGAATGTCGAAATCCTGGAAACGACTCCCATTGCCTACAAGTGCTATTGCAGCCGGGAGCGGGTGGCCTCTACCATCGTTTCCCTTGGCGCAAAGGAAATGCAGGATATCATCGACGAGGGACAGGACATCCATGTGGACTGCCAGTTCTGCGACACGATCTATACCTTTACGCCCGCAGAGATTCAGGCATTATTGGACCACGCCACAAAGCCGGAGAAATCAGAAGAACCGGAAGAATAAGCAAAAACATCCGAACCTGCCAAGGAAAAGCGGGTTCGGATGTTTTTATCATTCGATTTAGATGTGCAGAAAGCCCTTGAGCACCTTGAGGGTGTTCATCACGCCGTCGATGTGACTGCGCTCATAGCCGTGGCTGGCATAGACGCCTGCGCCAATGAGTCCGTGGCGGATATCGTAGCCTGCGGAGAGGGTAGCTTCCACGTCGGAGCCATAGTGGGGGTATACGTCCACTGCAAAGTCAGCCTGCTCCCGACGGGCAGCGTCGATCAACTCAGAAACCAGAGAGTAGCTGTAGGGGCCGCCGGAGTCCTTGCAGCAGATGGAAACCTGACGCTCGGTGCAGTCAAGGCCTTCCCCAACACAGCCCATGTCCACGCTGATGGCATCTGTAACGCCCTGAGGGAGGGAACCGGCACCGCCGTGTCCAACCTCTTCGTAGACGGTGATATGGGCGTAGACGCGGCGCTGGGGGGTGACGCCGGTATCGTGGAGATACTTGGCCAGCCCCAGCAGGATGCCCACGGAGAGCTTGTCGTCCAGGAAGCGGCTCTTGATATAGCCGGAAGCGGTGACATGGGTGCGGGGGTCAAAGCATACAATGTCGCCGTTCATAATGCCCAGCTTTTCCACATCGGCACGGGTCTTGACGTCCTCATCCAGCACAACCTCGGTGGTGTCAAAGCTGCGCTGAGTTTTGGCATAGTCGCCGTTGACATGGACGGAGGCGTTGATGAGCTGAAGTGTGCCCTCATAAACTCTGCCGTCCCGGGTGTAGACCCTGACGTTTTCCGCCTCGCCGTTCTGGGCCTGCATGCCCCCAAGCGCTGTGATCCGGAGACGGCCATCGGGTTTGATCTGAGCCACCATGCCGCCCAGGGTGTCGGTGTGGGCCTCCAGCATCAGCGCATGATCGGCATCCTCGCCGCCCAGGCAGGCAAGTACGCCGCCCTTGGTGGTGATATGCGCCTCACAGCCCAAGGACTGAAATGCTTCCAATACCCACTGCGCGGCCCGCTCGGTGTAGCCGCTGGGACTGTCAATGGCGAGCAGCTTCGTAGCCTGCTCAACCGCAAAATCACGATAAATGGGATCCAACATTGGAATCGCTCCTTTCGGAATGTTCATTGAGGTCATTATAACAAAAAGAAAGAAAAAATGAAAGATGCGATGCAGAACCAAAAGTTTTTTGGGGAGAAAAACGTTGCAAATCAAGGGATTTTGAAGGATGAAATAAAAAAGTTCAA
>CAVEIY010000104.1:0-7291 GCA_963615825.1 Flexilinea sp. | reverse complement strand
ATGTAAAGGCACCTGCCATCCGTCGGAAGGAATGGGATTACTATCTCATCACCAACGGACGGTTCGGACTGGCGTTGACCATTGCCGATAACGGCTATATGGGACTGGTGAGCGTAAGCCTGTTGGATTTCAAGGAACATTGGGAGCAGACGACGTCTCCAATGGTGGTTATGCCCATGGGAAGCATGAAGCTGCCGGAAACCAGTGCGTCCGGAGACGTTTACGCCGGAGGCAAGGGGTACCAGCTCCTGTTTGAGAATCACGGAGATACCCGGCGATTGACGTTCCATATGGACAATTTCCGGGATGGAAACCCCATTGACGGCAGTGTAACGCTGACGGAGCCGCCGGAGGATTCCATGGTGATTGCCACGCCGTTTGCCGGACATCCCAAGGCGTTTTACTACAATCAGAAGATTGTGGGCATGCGGGCTTCCGGCGAAATTACCTTCCGGGATCGGCAATACCGGTTTGATCCGACCGACAGCTTTGCAATCCTGGACTGGGGCCGTGGGGTGTGGACCTATGACAACACCTGGTATTGGTCCGGCGCCGCTGGCGAAGTGGACGGCAAGGTGTTCGGCTTTAATCTGGGCTATGGCTTTGGCGATACCAGCGCCGCGTCGGAGAATATGCTGTTTTATGACGGAAAGGCCCACAAGCTGGATCGGGTGACCTTCCAAATCCCGCAAAAGGGAAACGGAGTGGACGACTTTATGAGTCCCTGGCGGTTTACCTCTAACGATGGGCGGTTTGAAGCGCTGTTTGAGCCTGTCTTGGATCGAAGCGCTCTGACCAAGGTGGGTCCGCTGTGCTCTGACCAGCATCAGGTCTTTGGAACCTTTACTGGCAGTGCCGTTCTGGACGATGGACAGCGGATTCGTCTGGATCGGTTCTTCGGATTTGCGGAAAAAGTACGTAATAAGTGGTGAAGCTATGAAAAAGATATTTGCATGGATGTTTCGGATCGCCTGCTTTGCGGTCATTGCGCTGGCACTGTTTACGGTGGTGCGCAGTTTTCTGCACCGGGATGATGACCATTCCCGGGAAGCACTGCTGGGAACGTCGTCTACGGCGAATTCCGTCGATGAAAAAGCCTATCAGAGTGCGGCGGAAGAACTGATTGCGGAGGCGGAGGCACAGAGCGTGGTGGAAAACCCCACTGCGGTGCTCTATGACAACGGCGATATCTCTGTATATCATCCCTATACCACGGTGACGGCAGCCTTTGGCGATATTGTAAACAGCGTGGTGGCGAACCTTACCTGGTATGTGGATGGCGTAGAAGTCAGCCGCAGTGAGCAGCAGCTTTTGGTAGAAGGCTCTACCGTCAGCTATGATGTTGCAGTGGATCCCACGCAAGCCGGAGCGGATACCGCAGAGGTGCAGCTGGAGGTACAGCTCTCCAGCGGAGATTCCTTTACCACGTCTACGATGGTTGCGGTGGAACGGGTGGAGCAGAACGGGAAGGCTACCATGATTAAAACGGAGGAAATTCCTGTCACGGCAACCTGCAACGCCAAGGTCTATCAGGATTCCGCCTTCTCCAGCCAGGTGGCGACCTTGCCGGAAGGAGAATCCGGTCTGCTGCTGGAGTATCAGAGCGATAGCCTGGGCACCACGGCCATTAAGATTCAGCTGGAGGACGGCAGCAACGGCTGGGTTTCCGGCAAGGATGTGGAGATTTCTCAGGAGGACTGCACCACCGACGAGGATTACGACGACGAGATGAAAGTGGATTTCGTCAACTCCATGGGCTATGACAGCAACACGGAGTATCTGGTGTGGGTGAACCTCTATACCCAGCGGGTTAACGTATTCCAGGGCTATCAGGGTAACTGGACGCTGCTGGAGACGTTTGAATGCGCCACCGGTAAGAACTCTTCGCCTACCACCACCGGCGTCTACACCTATTCTGCGCTTCAGGATAAGTGGGATCTGGGCGACACCTATGTAAAGCCGGTTATGGTTTATAACGGCGGCGAGGCCATCACCAGCCGTCCCTATGATGCGCAGACGCATTATATTACCGACACGACCATGGGGCAGCCTGCGTCCGGCGGCAGCGTCCGGATGCGGGAGGATGACATCCAGTGGATGTCGGAAAATATCCCAGTGGGCACGCTGATTGTGGTATATTAAGAAAAATGCAGGAAAAGCTCCTCTGTATGACAAACATCATACGGAGGAGCTTTTTGCGGCGAAAAAATGTTACAGCCACCAGTCCGGGGTGAGATCTCCCAGGGTTACTACACGGTGGTTCTGGTAATCCAGCATAATCTCAATCTCGCGGTAGTGTTCCGGCATCAGCTGGGTCATAAATTCCCGACAGGCGCCGCAGGGCGGAATGGCGTTCCCGTCCCGGTCAATGGCGATCACGCGGCGGATTGCATTTTCGCCACAGGTAATCATGTGAAAAATTGCGTTTCGCTCCGCACAGACTCCGAGGGTACAGGCGGTGTCGATGCAGACGCCGGTATATATGTTCCCGGAAACGGATTCCACGGCGGCTGCCACACCGCCTGCTTCGATCATTTTGGAAACCTCCCGAGGCTGGAGAACATCCATAGCAGCCTGATGCAGCTTGGTCCAAATCTGTTCCATGTATATGGCTCCCTTCTAGTTAAAGGCACCATCCCGGACAAAGGAGAGATAGCGGGTGCCCTGAAACGTGAGCTTGCCCATATCACCTTCTGCCAGCATGCCGTATTCGCTGCCGCTGACGGAGAACTCCATGCGGTCACCGCTTTCTACCTCGAAGGTGACATAATACCAGGTGGTGCTGCTGGTGGAATAGCCCTTGGCCCCGGTGACGTCGCCGCCATTGGCAAAGCTGTGCTGGGAGACCTCCGTGCGCCGGGACACGACCCGGGCGGAGACGGAAAGCTGGGGTGAATGGTTATTCTTATTCCAGGTGGCGATGCCGTGGATGGCTGCTGCTGCGAAAACGCCTAAAATGCAGAGAAAGATAATGAGAAGCAGCGCGCTCATAATGTCAAAGCCGGCATCAAAGCCCCAAGAATCAAAGCCCATGTTAGTCTCCTTTTTTTGACGGGAAATCCCGATTTCCTACAGCATAGCATGGGAATGACGGAAAGTCAACGAGGATGCGAAAGGGGAGCGGAGGGCGGAGGGGTGACGAAATTATTTTGCCGATGGCGTTGTATCAAGTGATGTATATTTTAAATTGTCTGCTATAATAGGTCTACTGTGTTATTGAAGATTGAACAGGATAGCGGTCAATCCTGTTCTTCTCTGTGGCATAAAATAAATAAAATAGCAACCAATACTGGTCAAATAAAACCAGAGGTGAGGAAATGGAACAAAAACTACGCCGGGACCGCTGTATGGGAGATAATCTCCGGCGGCTGCGGAATTGTGCTGGGCTGTCTCAGGAAAAGCTCTGCGCAGAGCTGCAGCGCCGGGGCTGCGATATCGGGCGCACCACTTATGCAAAATATGAGTCTGGGGAGCTGAATATCCGGGTCAGCGTGTTGATGGAGCTGCGGGACATTTACGACTGTTCCTATGAGGAATTCTTTGCAGGCTTACAAAAATAGCTGCGTACACCGTTGGATGTGTACGCAGCTATTTTTATCTGTTTTGCGATCTTTGATAGAATTCCTGAAACCACGACGCGGAATAAAACTCCGGCTGGGTGGTGATGGTGATTTCTCGCCCGGTCAGGGGATGAGGAAATGTCATCTCCACACAGGTTAGACACTGGGCGGTAAGCCCCAGTGAATCGGAATACAGGCTGGATTCCACGGTGTTGTAAACCGGGTCCCCCAGCAGCGGCGCACCGGAGGCCATGGCGTGCAGGCGAATTTGATGGGTGCGTCCGGTCAAT
Organism: Flexilinea sp.; assembly: GCA_963615825.1. GTDB lineage: Bacteria > Bacillota > Clostridia > Oscillospirales > Oscillospiraceae > HGM13006. The sequence continues at coordinate 3,441 of CAVEIY010000104.1, read as the reverse complement.
GGGTGGAAGGCATAGAGATTCCAATGGGGCGTTTCCAGCAGCAGCTCGTAGGCGGTTCGGGCGGGCTGACCGTCCTCCCGTATGGTGCGCCAAAGAGAGGATTCATTGAGGCGATCAATGGGCAGGTCGATGACGCCGTTTTTCTCCGGGAGCGCGCCATAGGTGGGGGCAACATAGGTCTTGTGAATCCGCGCTTTTTCCATGGATTCTGTCAGAATGCTTTTTACATAGCCGTTTTTGGCAAAAATGGTCACGCCGGTGGTGTCACGGTCCAGACGATTCACGGGATGCACGGTTCCACCGCCCAGATAGGCCAGCAGACGGTTGGCCAGGGTGCCGGTATTGCGGGTGGCGGAGGGGTGAATAATCATTCCGGCGGGCTTATGGAGCGCGATGATGGCTTCGTCCTCATAGAGAATTTGCAACGGCCCCGGCTCTTGGGGAAAATCGGCATGTTCTTCCGGCAGCGGCAGCGTGATTTCGTCTCCCGGGGCGATGATATGGTTGGTATAGACCGGTGTGCCGTTCACGTACATCAGCGTTTGATGCTTGAGCCGTTTAATCAGTCCCGTAGACAGATGGAGACGGCAGCGAAGAATGGAGAATAGCTTTTTGCCGCTGTCCTCTGGAACGGCGGTATAGTGCAGGGTCAATGGGCGTCCCTCCCTGGGTGTTGGTGGCATCATTATAACGGAATGCAGACGGAATGTCAAAATCTGCGGACCGGAATAGAATGCACAGGGAGGGATGGAGCTATGAAGAAAAAGCTGGAGGCATGGGTGATCGGCGGAGATGGCCGCTATGCCTGGGCAGCCCGTCAGCTTCGGCAGGATGGAATTCCAGTAAAGTGCTGGGGCGTGCCGGGAATGGAAAATCAGGCGGAAGGTCTGGAGGCGGCACTGCACGGAGCAGATCTGGTACTGCTGCCCATGCGGCCCTTTGATGCCGAGTATCTGACGGTGGGAGAGGAGAAAATTCAAGCGGTGATGCTGCCATATCTCCTGGCACGGCATGCCGTTCTAGTGGCAGGAAGCTTTCCAGTGGAGATAGAATCCTGGCTGCAAACCAAGGGGGTTCGCTGCATCAGCTTCCTGGAGCTGGAGGGGTATCTGCTGAGCAATGCGGAGATTACGGCAGAGGGCGCGGTATATCTGCTGCTCCATCATTTGCAGCGCACATTGTCTGGGTCGAAGATTCTGGTGATCGGGTATGGAAGAATCGGGCGGTTTTTGGCCGGAAAACTGCGCTTTCTTGGGGCGGATGTCACCGTAGCGGTCCGGAGAAATGAGCAGCGAACGGAGCTGAAACTCCGCGGCTATTCGACCCAGCAAACGGGCGTATATGAGGATGGACTTTCGCAGTACGATGTTGTGGTAAATACGGTGCCGGGGAAGATTATGACGATAGAACAGGTGGAGTCGCTGGATGCGCAGTGTATGCTGCTGGAATTGGCGTCCCTGCCTGGAGGATTCCCGGAACATACAGAGGAAATCCGAAAGCTGGTAATGGGGCAGGCGCTTCCGGGAAAAACGGCGCCGGAGACAGCCGGAAAAAATCTGGCGGAGGCGGTGTGGTCGTGCCTGCAGGGAGAGGGGAGAACGCTGGAATGAAAATTGGATTTGCCATGTGCGGATCGTTTTGTACCTTTGCGCCGGTGTTTGCGGCATTGGAACAGCTGGTAACGGAATTCCCGGAGGTTGTTCCAATTCTATCTGAAATCAGCGCATCGGCGGACACGCGGTTTGGGACTGCTCGGGAGCATACGGAAAGACTTACAAGGCTGTGCGGCAGGAAGCCGATTTTGCGGATCGAAGAGGCGGAACCCATCGGTCCCAAAGCGCTGCTGGACCTGCTGATTATTGCGCCGTGTACAGGGAATACTCTGGGCAAAATGGCCTGCGGGATCACGGATTCCGTGGTAACCATGGCGGCAAAGGCACAGCTGCGGAACAATCGTCCCGTATTGATTGCGGTATCTACCAATGACGGTCTGGGAGCCAGCGGAAGAAACATCCTGGAACTGATGGGACGAAGAAACATCTATTTCGTTCCCTTTGGACAGGATGATCCGCAGGGAAAGCCGCAATCTCTGAAAGCGGATATGACCCGGATCACAGCGGCGGCCAAAGCGGCACTGGACGGGCGGCAGCTGCAGCCGGTGCTGCTGGGACAATAAGAAAAGGAGCACAGAAACCCTGTGCTCCTTTTGACAGATGCGATTATAGATCCCGAAGGTCGTAGGGCGTTGCCTGATAGACATAGTAGTCCAGCCAGTTGGTATAGAACAGCTGACCGGCGGACCGCCAGTTGACGATAGGGGTCTGTGTAGGATCGTCCCCGGGATAGTAGTGCTCCGGAACGGCGATATCCAGTCCCTTCTTCTTATCCCGCCAATACTCGGTGCTGAGGGTATCGGCGTCGTATTCCAGGTGGCCGCAGACAAATATCTGCCGCTTGTCCGGAGTTGCACAGGCAAATACACCGGCTTCCGGAGAAGTAGCCAGCAGCTCCAGCTCTTCGCAGTCCCGGATGTCTGCTTCATACACCTCGGTGTTCCTGGAGTGGGGGGCGTAGAATACATCATCGAATCCACGGAACAGAGGCTGCGTGCTGTCTAAAACATGATGAGGATAGACCCCGAAAATTTTGTGGGGCGTATTGTGCTTCTGAATGTGGTAATGATAATAGAGTCCTGCATAAGCGCCCCAGCAGATATGAAGGGTAGAGTAGACATGGGTTTTACTCCATTCCATAATCTCAACCAGCTCCGGCCAATATTCTACCTGCTCAAAGTCGTAATTCTCAACCGGAGCGCCTGTGATAATCAAACCGTCGTAACGATTGTCTTTAATCTGATCAAAGGTGGTATAAAAGGAGTCCAGATATTCCGGAGAAGTGTGACGGGAACTATAGGAGCTGGTATAGAGCAGATCGACATCTACCTGAATAGGGGAGTTGGAGAGCTTGCGCATCAGCTGAATCTCAGTGACAATCTTTGTAGGCATGAGATTGAGAATTAAAACACGTAGTGGACGGATATCCTGATGTAATGCACGGTATTCCGTCATAACAAATATATTCTCACTTTCCAGTACCGCGCGGGCAGGAAGAGAGTCAGAAATCTTAATCGGCATAACCATCGTTCCTTTCAGTCATCTTAGGGTATCTTATCATATTGTGTCAGAAATCTCAATGAAAAGTTGAAAAAGGTGTTGACATTCGAGTGAAGTTCTGGTAAAATACCGTTGCGCTTGAGAGATCAGGCGCGTAACACAAGAAAGACCAAGTTAAGAGACACATTGATTTGTGAAAAAACTTCTTGACAAAAGGTTTTGAATGTGTTAAAATAATCAAGCTGTCGGCGAGAAGCTAAGAAATTTGCTTCGAAATTGATCGAAAAAAGTTCTTGACAAACGCTCGACAACATGATATAATAAATGA
>CAVEIY010000103.1:0-7293 GCA_963615825.1 Flexilinea sp. | reverse complement strand
GGAACAGGTTGTGGGGCACCGGACGAATCACATCGCACATATCCGCAATGAGGTTGGTGTTGGTTACAACAACCTCCCGGCACTTTTCCTCTCCCAGATAGGAGAACTCCTCCAGCATTTCGTCAGTGGACTTAAAGTAAATGGGCAGAGATTTATCCGCATCGTCAAACTTCTTTGTGGCAAGCAGAATGTGCCGGAAAATCTCGTCCTCAGGGTTCAGGAAATGAACATCGCCGGTGGCTACCACTGGCTTGCCCAGCTCCTCGCCCAGCTTCACAATGGTGCGGTTATAATTTCTCAGGTCCTCGTCGTTTTCGGCAATGCCCTTGGTAATCATAAACCGGTTGTTGCAAATGGGCTGAATCTCCAGGAAATCATAGAAGTCAGCGATTCGCAGCAGCTCATCCCAGCTTCGGTTCGCCACCACCGCCTGAAACAGCTCGCCCGCTTCGCAGGCGGAACCGATAATCAGTCCCTCCCGCCACTTTACCAGCTCGCTCTTTGGAATACGCGGCACGCGCTTATAGTACCGGAGATGGGAGTAGGAAATCAGCCGGTACAGGTTTCGCAGTCCCGTATTATTCTTTGCAAACAGAATAATATGCCGCGCCTGGAGGGATGCAATCTTGTTGCCTGCCTTCATGCTGGACATGGCGTCGTTGATGGCAGACACATGGGTAATGCCCTTTTCCTCCAGCATCTGAAAGAACCGCTCCAGCATATAGCCAACGGTCATCGCATCGTCCACCGCCCGGTGATGGTTGAAATCCGGGAGGCTCAGCGCATCAGCCACCACGTTGAGCTTATATTTATTAAGTCCAGGCAGCAGGCCCTGGGCCATCACCAGCGTGTCGAGATAAGTAGGCTGGAATGAGATTCCAAGCTTCTGGCAGGCCGCCTTTACAAAGCTGACATCAAAGTCGGCATTATGGGCCGCCAGCGGTCGATTGCCGCAGAACTCCAGGAACGCCGGAATTGCCTCCTCCAGCTGCGGAGCGCCCTCCAGCATAGCGTCGGTAATGCCCGTCAGTTCAATGATCTTCTGCGGCAGCTTACGCTTGGGATCCACAAAGGTCTGGAACTGCCGATCCATTTTACCGTCCTTGTAAATGGCCGCGCCAATCTCCGTAATGGCGTCGTGCTCAAAGCTCAGGCCGGTAGTCTCCAGGTCGAATACCACATACTCCTGGTGGAAATCAAAGTCCTCCTTGCCCTTTACCGCGATTTTATCGTCGATATCGTTGACGAAATAGCCCTCGCAGCCATAGAGAATCTTGATTTTTCCCTTTCCTGCCTTCATGGCGTCGGGATAAGCCTGGGCAACGCCGTGATCAGTAATGCCGATGGCCTTATGCCCCCACTTTGCCGCCAGGTTTACCACATCGGCGGTCGGCGTCAGCGCATCCATGGTGGACATCACCGTATGCAGATGCAGCTCCACCCGCTTTTCCTCTGCGGTATCCTGACGCTGCGGCTTCTTGCCAACTTCAATGGAATATGGCTCCAGCGTAATATCATTTTCAAAGCGGTTGAAGCTGACCTTGCCGAAGATTTTTACCCACATGCCCTTGGACAGTCCGTCCAGCAGCACCTGGGGTTTATCCCGCTTAATGTCCATATAGCGGTTGACCCGCACGGAGCCTTTATAGTCCGTAAGGTCAAAGTTAATGACCCATGCCTTGGTCTTGGTCAGCTCTCGGTGCTCCATGGCAAAGATTTCGCCCTCGACCACCACTCGGCCGGAATCCATGGTAATGGTATTCATCGGCACCGGATCGCCCTTGATCGGCTTGCCGTAGAGCAGGTTGGGATTGGCCGCAGCCGCCACCTTTGCCTTTGGCGCAGCCTCTTTGATCTCCGGCATATGGGCCACTGCACTCTGCCGAATTTTCTCCGTGGCCTCAAACAGCCCTTGCGCATCCAGCTCTTTTCCCACCTGAATGTCGATTTTCACGGGAGTATCAAACAGATCCTTCAGCCAGCGTTCTGCCCTGGCCACATGGGGACGCAGCATATCCTTGCCGTTTCCCTTGAGCTGGAGCACCACCGTCTCCCCTTCCAGCCGATACTGGCAGCCTGCCAGGATGGACATGCTGGGTGCGAACAGTTCCTTTAGAAATTCGCCCACGTCCTCCGGCTGCAATAGAGAAAGGTTGTCCTTTCCATAGCAGGTTCGCAGAGTAAATTTATGGATGCCATAGGCGCGGGAAATTCCGCGCTCGATGTTCCGAACCTGCTTCAGTGTGACATATCGCTCCGGACAGATGGTAACCAGCGCACTGCGGGTTTTCATATCTACTTCCGCGGAGAATATTTTCACATCGTCCAGCAGCTCTTTTAGTTCCGCATCCGGCTCATAGGCCCGGAACAGATCCAATAGTCTCACGGTATTTTCGTCCATCCGTCCGCTTCCTTTCCTTTTCAGATAACACCGCGCAAGGGCAGCCGCGGTAAGATCCATAATTCGCCATTTTAAAGTGTCGCAATATACTCCAGCAGCGCATCCGCCAGCTGGTCATAGGGCAGCGTTTTGAGCTTTTTCCCCTTGGCAAACAGCACGCCGCAGTCTTTTCCGCCTGCGATGCCCACGTCCGCTTCTCTTGCCTCGCCAGGCCCGTTTACAATACAGCCCATAACTGCAACGGTAATCGGCTTGTTCATGCCCTGAAGCCGCCGCTCCACCTCAGAGGCCAGACCAATCAGGTCAATCTGGGTTCTGCCGCAGGTGGGGCAGGAAATAAACTCCGGCCCCTCCTTGCGAATCCCGGCAGCCTGCAGGATTTCCTTTGCCGCAATCACCTCGCGAACCGGGTCCGCAGTGAGGCTCACCCGCAGGGTATTGCCGATACCCAGGCACAGAAGTCCCCCGATACCAATGGCGGACTTAATCACACCCATATGCTCGGTTCCTGTCTCCGTGACCCCAAGATGCAGGGGATAATCGGTTTTCTGATCCATGAGCCGATAGGCTGCCATGGTCACCGGCACCGAGGAGCTTTTCATGGAGATGCAGATATCATAGAATCCCTGCTCCTCCAGCAGCGCCACATGTCCCAGCGCGCTTTCCACCAGAGCCTCTGCAGTGGGATGGCCGTATTTCTCCAGAATATTTTTCTCCAGGGAACCGCCGTTGACGCCAATGCGGATGGGAATGTGCTTTTCCTTGCAGACATCCACCACCGCCTTCACCCGTTCTTTGCCGCCGATATTGCCGGGATTGATGCGAATCTTTGCCGCACCGCCCTCTGCCGCAGCAATGGCAAGACGATAATCAAAGTGAATGTCCGCCACCAGGGGCAGCGGCGATTCCGCGGCAATCTCCCGGAATCCCCTGGCAGCATCCAGATCCGGCACCGCCAGCCGGGCAATTTGGCACCCGGCAGCCTTCAATGCACGAATCTGGTTGAGACTTCCCTCTACATCCGTTGTTTTTGTATTGAGCATGGACTGGATGCTGACCGGGGCATCGCCGCCGATCAGCACCGAGCCAACCTGAATCTGTCGTTTCATATTATCCTCCGGTTACCAGTTTCACAATATCGTTAAACGTCACAAATACCATGAGTCCCATCAGCAGCACCAGACCGGCGGCATGAATATAGGCCTCATACTTGGGGTCCACCTTTTTCTTCGTGATGGATTCGATCACCCAGGTCACCAGCAGGAAGAAAATGTGTCCGCCATCCAGCGCCGGAATGGGCAGCATATTCATTACCGCCAGGTTCACCGCAATAAACGCGCCAAAGTACAGCACATTGAGAATGCCGTCCACGGTAGATGCGGAGCTGCTGCCTGTCTCCTGCACCGTGCTCACAATTCCCACCGGACCGGAGAGATCCTTCACGCCAACTGCGCCGGTAATCAGGTCCATCAGTCCCATTTTTACCATCCGCGCAAAGTCCACCGAGGTAAGCCATGCCGTTTTCAGCAGCGTCAGCGGCGTTTTTTCCTCGGTTGCGCCAAAGGTGATGCCATAGATTTTCCTCGTCTCGCCGTCCACCTGATACTCCCGCTTGACCATATTGACCTGCTTTAGCTCCACGGTTTTTCCGTCCCGCCGGACCGTGAGATCCATGGGACCTTCTCCGGCGCGCTCGGTGAGCATGGAGAAATCAGAGAAAATATACACGTTGTCGCCATCGATTTTTTGAATCACATCGCCAACCTGCAGCGTTCCCTCCAGTGGGCAGCCGTCGACAAAGCCCGTTACCTCCATGGTCCGGAAGCCCCCGGCCGTGGCATAGATCACAATCAGAATGACCAGCCCCGTCAGGAAGTTCATAAACGCACCGGCAGCCAGAATAATCGCCCGCTTCCAGGGGGCCTTGGAGGTAAAGGAACGGGGATCCTCACTGCTGCCGTCCTCCCCTTCCATGGCGCAGAAGCCGCCGATGGGCAGAAGCCGCAGAGAATACTCCGTCTCCCCCTTGCCCCAGTGGAGAATGCGCGGCCCCATAAAGATGGAGAACTCATTGACCTTTACGTCAAAAAGCTTCGCGGTGATAAAATGCCCCAGCTCATGGATGAAAATGAGAAAGCTGAAAATCAGGATTGCGATTACTAGATACATAAAACGCTCCAATCAAATTGAGAATCAAAGAACTGCTGCCCGGGCCAACCGATCTGCCTCCAGAATATCCTCCAGCGTGGGATTCTGATGCACCGGAACGGTATCCAGAGCATGGCGCACCTTTCTGGGGATGTCGTTAAAGCCGATCTCGTCCTTTAAGAACATGCCAACCGCTGCCTCATTGGCCCCGTTTAGAATTGCACAGGCGGTTCCGCCGGTGGTTACTGCCTCCTTAGCATACTTCAGGCAAGGGAAGTTCTCCTGATCCGGCGGCAGGAACCTCAGCGGGCCGCAGCTGAGCAGATCCAGCGGCTTTGCCGGACTGGGCAGACGATTGGGATAAGTCAGCGCCAGCTGAATGGGAATCCGCATATCCGGCACTCCCAGCTGGGCCATAATCGCCCCGTCGCAGAACTCCACCAGAGAATGAACAATGCTGCCCGGATGAATCACCACGTCCACCTGCGAAAGCGGCAGGTGATACAGCCGCATGGCTTCGATGACCTCCAGGCCCTTATTCATCATGGTAGCGGAGTCAATGGTGATTTTCTGCCCCATGGTCCAGGTGGGATGCTTGAACGCATCCTCCTTTTTGATGGATTCCAGCTCTGCAAAGGTTTTCCCATAGAAGGGTCCGCCGGACGCCGTCAGAATCAGCCGCTTGATCTCGCTTCGATCCCGGCAGCCCATCAGGCACTGGAAAATGGCACTGTGCTCAGAATCCACCGGTACAATTTCCGCGCCATACTGCTCCGCTGCTGCCATCACCAGTTCTCCGGCACACACCAACGTCTCTTTATTGGCAAGGCCGATGCGTTTTTTCGCCTGAATGGCTGCCAAGGTCGGACGCAGGCCAACCATGCCCATAACGGCAGTAATCACCGTCTCCGCTTCATCCATGGAGGCAGCCTCTATGAGTCCGTCCATGCCGCAGCGGACTGCAATTCCGGTACCGGCCAAACGTTTTTTGAGTTCCTCTGCCGCCTCCGGCTCCATCATAACGCACAGCTTGGGACGAAACTGCCGAGCCTGCGCCTCGATCCGGTCCACATTGCGGTTGGCTGTCAGTGCGCAGACCGAAACGCCCAAATGCTCTGCCACAGAAAGGGTTTGCCGGCCAATGGAGCCGGTGCTTCCCAAAATAGATATAGTACCAATTTTCATACTTATGCCTTTCTTTTGTAAAAAGGCCGGAGCGCTGCTCCAGCCTTCTTGTTACTTACCAAGCAGCGGCAGCAGCAGGATCAGCAGCTCAACCACAGGAGCCGCAAAGATCACGCTGTCAAACCGATCCAGCACACCGCCATGGGCGCGGAAAATTGTGCCGTAGTCCTTAATTCCCGTCTCCCGCTTGACCATGGAGAAGGACAAATCTCCGATGATGGAGACAATAGAACCCAGCAGGCCGTACAGCACCGCATATCCATAGTGGAACGTAAGATGCAAACCAAACTGCATCACCAATCCGTAGATCACCATGGACAACACACCGGCTGCCAAACCGCCAATGGCACCCTCAACGGTTTTATGGGGACTGAGCACCGGCGCCATTTTATGCTTGCCCAGGAATTTTCCCGCAAAATAAGCACCGGCATCTGCAATAAACGGAATCATAATGGGCACCAGCACATAATGCCGTCCAAACTCCCCCACCAGGATCCGCACAATGGAACTCAGGCACATGGGAATGGCCAGCGCTGCAAACAGACAGCCTGCCACGCCTTCAAACTTCACCTTGGGATAGGCCAGCAGCGCCTGGGTAAACAGCACAAGCCCCAAGACCACAACGCCTATCGCGCCAATGAGAATCGGGCTGCCAAAATAGCTCCAGATGGGCAGCAGGAAAGCCGCCGCCATGGTCACAAACAGCATTCCCTCGTTTGTATTGATGCCGGTGGTTTTTGTAAACTCTCTTGCACCGATGGCAGACAGCAGAGATATCGCCAACGCCGTTACAATGGCAGGGCAGGCAAACAGGATCACCAGCAGCAGCGGAATTCCCACCGCCGCCACAAGCAGTCTTGATTTCATTACTTGATCCCTCCATACCGGCGGTTACGGCTGCGATAGGCGTCAATTGCCCGATCCAGCTCCCGCTCATCAAAATCCGGCCACATCACATCGGTAAAATAGAACTCCGAATAGGCCGCCTGCCACAACAGGAAATTGGAAATGCGCATCTCACCGCCGGGCCGAATAATCAGATCCGGGTCCGGTACGTCCGCAGAGTACATCAGCCGGGAAAGATCCTCCGGCTGAATGCTCTCCGGGTTCTTCCCGGTTTCGGCGCATTCCTTCGCCCATAGCCCAGCCGCCCGGGTAATTTCATCCCGGCTGCCGTAGTTGATGCACATATTCACCTGGGAATCGTGGAACTCCATGGATTCCCGGCTGGCCTCTTCTGCCAGCTGCCGAAGCTCCGGACTCAGCGCACCCAGATCGCCAAAAAAGCAGATGCGCACGTGGTTCTTCTGCATATCCCGGATAGACTCCAACAGATAGTCCTTCATCAGGGACATGATTTTCCCCACTTCCTCCTGGGGGCGCTTCCAGTTCTCCGTAGAAAATGCGTAGACCGTCAGATATTTTACGCCGATCTCCCGGCAGTACAGGGCAATTTTCCGAAACGTCTCAGCCCCTGCGGCATGACCAGCCGTTCTGGGCAGATGCCGACGGGTGGCCCATCTGCCGTTTCCGTCCATAATAATGGCAATATGCCGGGG
>CAVEIY010000102.1:3218-7337 GCA_963615825.1 Flexilinea sp. | reverse complement strand
GTTTCCTGGTGCCGCAGGAGCTATGTGCTGGCAGCGGTTGAGAGCATCGTGACTGTTGGACTATTTATATACTATCGGATTCGCGCTGTCCACCGGAAGCGGGACATCGCCCAGTATTTACAGGACGCCAGCATTTCCGTGGATTCCGTTTCCAACGAAGAAATGAGTATTCCGGTTCCGGCGCTGATTCTCAACATGTCCGACCAGGAGATTATGTGGTGCAATGATGCATTCATGCAGCTCTCCGGTGCGTCCGACAGTCTGTTTGAGGTCAGCCTGACCGAGATTTTCCCGGACCTCTCCACCGATTGGCTCACGGAGGGGAAATCCGAGTGCCCCCAGGAGGCCGTTCGGGAGGATCACCGCTATCGCGTCTATGGCGACTTCATCCGCTCTCAGGACGATTCCGGCGGATATCTGGCCGCCATGCTCTACTTTATCGACGTGACCGAGCTGTTAAATGTGCAGGACGAATACGAGCTGAGCCGTCCCGTGGTCAGCATCATTCTGGTGGACAACTACGACGAGCTTACCTCCAACCTGCCGGACAAATCCGTGTCCAACCTCTCTGCGCGGCTGGACGACGCCATCACCGGCTGGGTATCCGATTCCACCGGCATTCTCCGCCGTCTGGAGCGCAACCGCTATCTCTATATCTTTGAGCAGAGAGAGCTGCCCCGTTATATCGACGACAAGTTTTCCATTCTCGACACGGTTCGGGATATCACCAACGATTTTGGCACGCCCGCAACCCTGAGCATCGGCATCGGCAAGGACGGCTCCAGTCTCCAGGAAAGCTATGACTTTGCCTCTTTGTGCATCGAAATGTCCCTGAGCCGCGGCGGCGATCAGGCCGTCATCAAGGACCGCTATAACTTCTCCTTCTACGGTGGAAAGGCCAAGGAGGCCGAGCGCCGCACCAAGGTCAAATCCCGGGTAATGGCAGGCGCGCTGCAAGAGCTGATGACCCAGTCCTCCAATGTGCTGATTATGGGCCACAAAAATGCCGACATCGACGCAGTGGGTGCTGCGGTTGGCGTCATGTGTCTGTGCCGAAAGTTTGGATGCCCCGCGAAAATCGTCATTGATTTGCAGCGCAATGCCTCCAAAGCTCTGCTGAAAAAGCTCCGCTGCACTGCGCAGTATCAGGACGTTTTCGTTGCGCCGGAGGACGCGCTGGTGGAGCTGGACGAGGATTCTCTGCTGGTTGTAGTGGACACCAACCGTCCGGATCAGGTGGAATCCAAAGAGCTGCTCTCTGCCGCCGGACGTGTGGCTGTCATTGACCATCATCGCCGTGCCGCCGACTACATTGAGGGCGCACTGCTGAATTTCCACGAGCCTTACGCCTCCTCCGCCTGTGAGCTGGTCACGGAGCTGGTCCAGTATCTCACGGATCGTGAGGATGTGCTGCCGGTGGAGACGCTTTCTCTGCTGGCCGGTATTGTGCTGGACACCAAGAACTTCTCTGTCCGCACCGGCGCCCGCACCTTTGAAGCGGCGGCCTGGCTTCGGAAAAACGGAGCCGATACCGTGGCGGTCAAGCTGCTGTTCCAGAATGATCTCCATGCCACCCTGGATCGCTACCAGATCATCCAGCATGCCGAGCTGTATCGGGGCAATATCGCCCTGTGCTGCCTGGATTATACCTCAGACCGTATCATTGCCGCCCAGGCTGCCGACGAGCTGCTGAATATTTCCGGCATTGAAGCGTCCTTTGTATTCTATCCCGACGGGGATCGCGTGATCTGCTCTGCCCGCTCCATTGGCGAGGCAAATGTGCAGATGATTCTGGAGCCTTTGGGCGGCGGCGGCAATCAGGCCACCGCAGGCGCACAGATTTCCGGTATGACTCCGGAGCAGGTTCGTGACGCACTCAAGCAATCCATTGACCAGTTTTTTAGCGATACCTGAGGATTCTATTCCCGGTTCGCTTCCATACCGGGCGTTTTGTGTATCAAAACCGCCTATCATTGAAAGGAGTATTCTCATGAAAGTGATCTTATTACAGGACATCCGCGGCAAGGGCAAAAAGGGCCAAATGATCGAAGCATCCGACGGCTACGCCCGGAACTTCCTGCTGCCCCGGAAGATGGCAGTCGAAGCCACCGCCGACAACGTCAACACCATGAAGATGAACGACAAGGCAAAGGCAGAGCAGGCCGCCCGGGAAAAGGCCCAGGCCCAGGAGATTGCCGAAAAGCTCAAGAACATCACCGTGGAGATCAAGGCCAAGTCCGGCAACGGCGGCCGTCTGTTCGGCTCCATCACCTCTCAGGAGATTTCCGATGCCCTGAAGAAGCAGGCCGGCATCTCCGTGGACAAGAAGAAGATCGTCCAGGACGAGCCCATTAAGTCCTTCGGCGATTTCAGCCTTAAGGCAAAGCTGGGCTACGAAATTGTAGCCACCATTTCCGTTCATGTAAGCGAAGGCTAAGCCCGCCCTTTGAACGCAGTATATTACGGCAGCGGCGCACAATCATCCGCAACTACTGTGCGGCGCTGCCGCTATTTCGCCCAGGAGGTGATGAACCATGGATGAACTGCTGACACGGCAAATGCCCCACTCTCTGGAGGCCGAGCAGGCGGTGATCGGCTCCATGCTCATCGACCCCAGCTGCATCGCGGATATGCTGGAGCTGGTAAAGCCCGACGACTTCTACCTACAACAGAATAAAGACATTTTCACCACCATCTACACCATGTTCAACTACTCCATGGACATCGACCCGGTTACGGTCATGGACCAGATGAAGCAGTCCGGTGTATATGACGAGGAGAAAACCCGGGATTACCTGCTGCAAATTCTGGATATTACCCCCACTGCCGCCAACGCCAAGCAATATGCGCAGATTGTAGCGGACAAGTCCCTGCTGCGGCAAATTGCACAGGCCGCAAAGGATATCTCCGAGATTGTGTCGGAGGAGGTTGGCTCTGCCCAAAGCATCATGGATGCCGCCGAGCAGAAAATCTATGCCATCCGAAATGGCCGCAGCAATCAGGATTTGGAGCACATCGGTACCATTTTGCTGAATGTCTACGATCAGCTGGCCGAACGTGCCCGGTCCGACAGCGCCATTCCCGGTCTGTCCACCGGCCTTCGGGATCTGGACGCCAAAATCAACGGTCTGAACAAGTCGGACCTTCTGCTGATTGCCGCCCGTCCCGGTATGGGTAAAACCTCCATTGCGCTGAACATTGCGTTGGCCGTGGCAAAGCAAACCGACAAGGCCGTGGTCATGTTCTCTTTGGAAATGAGTAAGGAGCAGCTCGCCTCTCGTCTGCTGTCCAACGAAAGCTTTGTAGACAGCCAGCTGCTGCTCACTGGTAAGCTCTCCGAGGAGGAGTGGGGTAAGCTGGGAACTGCCGCCTCCGCCCTGAGCCAGACGGATATTCGGGTGGACGACAATCCCTCTATCACCGTTACCGAAATGAACGCCAAATGCCGCCGGATCGACAATCTGGGACTGGTCATCATTGACTATCTACAGCTCATGACCTCCGCCACCGGCAAGGTCAGCGATAACCGCGTTACCGCCGTGGGTGAAATCTCCCGTGCCCTGAAAATCATGGCAAAAGAGCTGAACGTTCCGGTGATCTGCCTGAGTCAGCTGAGCCGCGCCAACGAAAGCCGCGCCGATAAGCGCCCCATGCTTTCCGACCTGCGTGAATCCGGTTCTATCGAGCAGGACGCCGATGAGGTTCTGTTTCTCTATCGCGACGACTATTATAATCCAGACACCGAAGAGAAGAACGTGGCAGAATGCATTGTGGCAAAGAACCGTCACGGCGAAACCGGCACCGTAAAGCTCCAGTGGCTGCCTCAGTACACCACCTTCTCTGACCGGGAGTGGAAGCACAGTGAACCGTAAGATGCTTGATTTCATCCACAAGTATCATATGCTCGTCCCTGGCGATCATGTGATCTGTGCCGTTTCCGGAGGCAGGGATTCCATGGCGCTGCTGCATCTTCTTCTGGAATTGCAGGATTCGCTGTCCATTACCGTTTCTGCCGCCCATTTTAACCATCAGCTTCGGGGGGCTGAATCCCAGCGAGACGCCGATTTTGTGGCGGAGCATTGCCGCAGCCTCCATATCCCCCTGGCGATGGGACAGGGC
>CAVEIY010000102.1:0-3208 GCA_963615825.1 Flexilinea sp. | reverse complement strand
TGTGGCTGCTTTCGCCCAGTCTCATGGCATCGGCACTGAAGAAGCCGCCCGAATTCTCCGCTATGACTTTTTAGAGTCGCTGTCTCCCGATGCAAAAATCGCCACAGCGCACAACGCCCAGGACAATCTGGAAACCATGCTGATGCATCTGATTCGGGGCTGCTCGCTCCATGGACTCAGCGGAATTCCCCCGGTCCGTGGCCGTATCATTCGCCCGCTGCTGCTGACTCCGCCGGAAGCACTCTCTGATTATCTGGAACAGCGCGGCATTCCCCATGTGGAGGACTCCACCAATCAGCTGGATGATTGCCAGCGGAACCGGCTCCGGCACCATGTGATTCCGCTGCTCAGGGAAGAGAACCCGAACCTTTGCGTTTCCGCATCGGATCTATGTCTACAGTTGGGACAGGCGGACCAATATCTGGGCGAATGTGCTGGGGATTTCTTCTCTCAGCTGTACCGTGAGGATATGCTGGACGCTGCGGCGCTGTGCAGACTGCCGGAAATCATGGCCTACCGGGTTCTGAAAAAATTTCTCTCCCCGGTGCCCCAGCTGACAGAGGTTCACCTCTCCAATGCGCTGGCACTGGCTGAAAACGCAAATCCTTCCGCATCCCTCAGCCTTCCCGGCGGCTATGTGCTGTCCCGGATCTATCATAGGCTGGCGCTGCGCAAAGATGCAGACCCTTTGCCTCCCACGGCCCCCGGATATTTATCCCCAGGCGACAGCATTGTATGGGGGAGCTACCGGATTTCCTGCCGTCTGGGCTGTGATTGGGACGCTTCCGCGTCCGCACTATGCCTTGGTGGGCTTCGCTTTCCCCTGACCATTCGCACCCGCCAGCCCGGTGACCGCATTCGGCTGCCCGGCGGAAGTAAAAAACTCAGCCGATGGATGGTCGATCAAAAAATCCCCGCAAATCTACGGAATCAACTACCGGTGGTGGTACAGGATCAGGAGGTCCTGGCGGTACTTCCCTATGTCGTTGCCGCCCATCACCGTACAAAACCAGGAAGCACCAGTCTTATTCTGACTGTAAAACGAACGGAGGAAGAATCATGAACCGCGATCTCGATTATGTAATGTTTACCCCTGAACAGCTCAAGGCCCGTGTAAAGGAAATTGGTCAGCAGCTTACCGAAGAATACGCCGGTAAGGAGCCGATTCTGCTCTGCATTCTGAAGGGCAGTCTGGTATTCACTGCCGACCTGATGCGGGAGATCAATCTCCCCTGTACGCTGGAATCCATGACCCTGTCCTCCTACCGTGCCATGGCTACCACCCCCGGTGCGCTGGATATGAAGGATCCCTTTGATCTGGACGTCAATGGTCGGGATATCATTGTCATTGAGGATATTCTGGACACCGGCCGCACCCTGAGCTTTGTGATGCAGCTGCTGGGCAAGCAGTCCCCTGCCTCTTTGAAGCTGGTGGTGCTGCTGGATAAGCCCAGCCGCCGGGAAGCTCCGGTAGAGGCCGACATTGTTGGCTTCACCATTCCCGACGCTTTTGTGGTAGGCTATGGACTGGACTATGACCAGAAGTATCGGAACCTGCCCTGTATTGGCGTGCTCAAGCCCAGCGTCTACCAGGGATCGTAACACCATCATCGCAAGGGAGTGACCCATTTGAAGAACCATAAGGGCAATTTTGCCTTTCTATTCCTGATCCTGCTGATTTTCGGACTTGCCGTCTTTCTGATGCGCAATCCCTCCACCGGCGCTGACGCCTATTCCTACAGCGACATTTACGATCTGCTGGAGGGCGAAAAGGTGGATTCCCTGACCCTTCGCGGCACGGATCTGACGCTAACGCTCAAGGAGCCGGATCAGGACGGCAATACCGCAGTGACCTATCAGGTTGCCAGCTTTGCCGTATTCTATCAGGATTTCAACGACCTCATCGTGGACCAGTACGAAAAGGGCATTCTGAAAAGCTATGACTATCCCGCTGCCGCAGAAACGCCTTGGTGGCTGATGTTTGTGCCCTATCTGCTGATCGCACTGCTGTTCCTGGGCCTATGGCTGTTTATGATGAGTCGGGCCTCGGACGGAGGCAGTGGAGGAGAAAAGGGCGTAATGCGCTTTGCTAAGGCACGTGCCGTCTCCGCCACCGACGCCGGCGTTACCTTTGATGATGTAGCCGGTGCCGATGAGGAAAAGGCCGAGCTGCAGGAGGTTGTGGATTTTCTGCGAAATCCTGAAAAATATACCCGCCTGGGCGCAAAAATTCCCAAGGGTATTCTGCTGGTGGGACCTCCCGGAACCGGTAAAACCCTGATTGCAAAAGCCGTTGCAGGGGAAGCCGGCGTGCAGTTTCTCTCCATCTCCGGCTCTGACTTTGTAGAGCTGTATGTCGGCGTCGGTGCAAGCCGTGTCCGCGATTTGTTTGAACAGGCAAAGAAGCAGTCCCCCGCCATTATCTTCATTGATGAGATCGACGCAGTGGGACGTCAGCGCGGCGCCGGTCTTGGCGGCGGCCACGACGAACGGGAGCAGACGCTGAATCAGCTGCTGGTGGAAATGGACGGCTTTAAAAGCAGCGACGGCGTTATTGTCATTGCTGCAACCAACCGCGTTGATATTCTGGACAATGCGCTGCTTCGTCCCGGACGCTTTGACCGTCAGGTCTATGTGGGTGCGCCGGATGCAAAGGGCCGTGCTGCCATCCTTCGGGTGCATGCCAAAAATAAGCCTCTTGCCGACAATGTCAATCTGGACACCATTGCCAAGGAAACCGCGGGCTTTACCGGCGCTGACCTGCAAAATCTGCTGAACGAGGCTGCACTTCGTGCCGCAAAGCTGGGCCGCCCGGTGATTTTCATGGAGGATCTGCAGGAATCCATGATTAAGGTCATCGCCGGACCCGAAAAGAAGAGCCGTGTAATTCCTGCCCATGAGAAAAAGCTCACCGCGGTACATGAGGCAGGCCACGCCATTGTGATGCACAGCCTGCCCACCCATGACCCGGTGCATCAGATTACCATTGTCCCCCGTGGTCAGGCAGGCGGCATGACCATCTCCCTGCCCACCGAGGACCACAGCTATATGAGCCGTAACGAGATGCTGGAGCAGATCGTCTCCCTGCTGGGCGGACGCGTGGCAGAGGCATTGATGCTCAGCGATATTTCCACCGGTGCGTCCAACGACCTTCAGCGGGCCACCTCCATCGCCCGGGAAATGGTCACCAAATACGGCATGAGCGCCA
>CAVEIY010000101.1:0-7425 GCA_963615825.1 Flexilinea sp. | reverse complement strand
GGCGCGGCGGCCGTGCAGCAGAGGGCAACATCATTCCCTCCTCCACCGGCGCAGCAAAGGCAGTGGGCCGTGTAATTCCGTCCCTGAACGGCAAGCTCACTGGCATGAGCTTCCGGGTACCGACCCTGGACGTATCCGTGGTGGATCTGACCATTGAGCTGGAGAAGCATACCAGCTATCAGGAGATCTGCAAAACCATCAAGGAAGCCTCTGAAACCTATATGAAGGGCATTCTGGGCTACACTGAGGACGATGTGGTTTCCACCGATTTCGTGGGCGATAAGCGGACCTGTATTTTCGACTCCAAGGCCGGTATTGAGCTGGCAGACAACTTCCTCAAGCTGGTGGCTTGGTACGATAACGAGGCCGGTTATACCAGCAAGACCCTGGATCTGGTAGCCTATGTCCATCAGCGGGACGTAGAAGCTGGCGTATAAGTACATAACGATAACAATGGGCGCATTGCAGTGGATTGCAATGCGCCCAAAATTTTTAGCTTGTTTCGATTATCTGCGTCCGGCACCGCCGCCGCCAGTATGGCCGCCACCGAAGCCACCGCCGCCAAAGCCACCGCGTCCGGCACCGCCTCCGCCGGTATGACCGCCGCCGAAGCCGCCGCCAAATCCTCCGGGACCGCCGAATCCGCCGAACCCACCGGGACCTCTGGGACCACGGGGACCCCACGGATCTCTGGGGCCTCGGGGACCGCCGCACCATCTGGGGCCGCCAAAGCACCAGAAAAACGGACTCCGGGCCATGCCGGAGAATACCACCAGAATCACGATGATGATAATCACAAAGAAAATCAGGTTCAAAATTCCGCTGAAGAAGGAGCCGACCGCACGGCCTGCCGCAGCCACACCGCCGCCCCAGCCGGAGCTGCTCTGGCTGGAGGCAACCTGCGTGGAGCTGTAGTTGGCAAGAGAAATGCCGTAATACTGCTCGTACCAGGAGAAGATGGCCTGCACGGTGTCGTAAACCGCTGCGTCATAGCGTCCGGAATCCAGACTGTCATAGCAGTTTTCCTCCAGGATGTTCTCCAGAACGGTGCTGTTCAGCGCATCCTCCAGGCCGGTGCCGGAAACCACCCAGCACTTTTTCTCTTCGGTGACCAGCACAAATACTGTGCCGTTGTTTGCTTTTTTATCGCCAACGCCCCATTCGTTGAATACCTTCCGGGCGTACTGCTCGGCGTCCAGATCGTTGAGATAATCCAGCGTGACCACGGCGACCTGTCCGCCGCAGGCATTGGTTAAGGCGATATTTTGCCGGTTGATATAGTCTTTTGTGGTGCTGCTGAGACAACCTGCGTCGTCTACATAATAGATCCCGTGCTTGGCATCCGGGGCGGAGACGATTTTTCGGTCTGCAAAGGCGGGAAAGATCAAAATCCCGGCCAGGACCGATACCATCAGCAGCAAACTGAGGATTCGTTTTGCGTATTTCATCATAAACCTCCGGCAGGAGATCAATACCGATCTCCTACAATGAATCAATATAAGGCAATACCGCACAAATTGGCGGCTGTAGCCCGACGACATATTTGCGCGGTGCTGCCTTGAAAACTTACTGGCGGACCTCCAGCAGCTTTTGCCGCAGCTCACCCTCGATGCGCTGCAGCTCCACCTCTGCATCCTTCCGCTTCTGGCGACCTTCGGTCTGGATGGCCATGACCTCATCCAGGGTGGAGATCAGGCTTTCGTTGGTGTGCTGGAGCGTTTCGATATCCACGATGCCGCGCTCGGATTCCTTGGCGGTTTCGATGGTGGCAACCTTGAGCATGTCGGCGTTTTTCTTCAGCAGCTCGTTGGTCATGTCGGAAACGGCGCGCTGGGCCTCCATGGCCTGCTTGGAATGGCTGATGCCCAGGGCCAGCACCATCTGGCTCTTCCACAGGGGAATGGTATTGACCAGAGAGGTCTGGATCTTTTCGGTCATCAGGGTATCGTTGTTCTGAATCATGCGGATCTGGGGACCCATCTGAATGGAAATCTGACGGGTGAGCTTCAGATCGTAGAGCTTCTTTTCAAACCGGTCGCACAGGGCGGCATAGTCGTTGGCTGCCTGGGCGTCCTCGGGCAGTCCGGATGCCTGGGCCTTGGCATACAGCTCCTGGAGGGTGGTTGCGCGCTCGTCTGCCAGCTTCTTTTCGCCGGCGAGAATGTACATGGACAGCTGCTTGAAATACTCCAGGTTCTTTTCATACATCTGATCCAGCAGCGCAGCGTCCTTCATCAGAACCATCTGGTGCTGCTCCAGCTGCTCGGCAATCCGGTCGACATTGGCCTCTGCCTTCTCATATTTGATTTTCATATTCTGAATGTTGTTGGAAGCCTTTTTGAACATGCCGAAGAGGCCCTTTTTCTCTTCCTCTTCTGCGGAAAAGCCCTTCAGCTCGCCCAGCAGATTGGAAACCATGTCGCCCAGCTCGCCCATGTCCTTGGTGCGGACGGCGTTGAGGGTGGATTCCGAGAAGCTGGCAATATTCTTCTGTGCGGCAGCGCCGTATTGCAGCACCACGCCGGAATTGGTCAGGTCGATTTTATCCGCAAAGTCCAGTACGGCCTTTTGCTCGGCAGGGCTGAGTCCGGAGAGATCGGGACCGGCCTTTTGTGCCGGGGCCACCTGCTGCTCCTGAACAGGCTCGGGGGAGGGAATATCGCTGAGATCAGGGGTGAGGGTCAGTTCGGGGATCTTTTCATCCATGGTATAATTTCTCCTTTTTTCTTGGGCAACACCTGTAAATACGGTGCTGCCCTTGGTGTTGTGAAAGCGATTGGTACAATTTTCGTTCGGTGAAATAAAAGTAAATTATATTTACAAAATGACGCAAAGCATCATTCAATAAAATTCACCTTTGTAGAATTCATTGTACCGCATTCCGGATTGCCTGTCAAGCAGGAATGGGCGGTTGACACCATTTCAATTTCATATTATACTGATATCATTGTCCGGAACGGATGGAAGGATACATCCCCGGCAGGAAAATCATCCAAAGAAGGTATGAAACAATGATGACGCTCACCGAATTCCGCGAGGCAAGAGATCTGCTCTCCGGAATCCTCTCCAACACAAGTCTGATTCACAGCCCCTATTATTCCAAACGCACCGGGGGCGAGGTTTACATTAAGCCGGAAAACATGCAGGTAACCGGCGCTTATAAGGTGCGCGGTGCATGCTATAAAGTCTCTACGCTGACCGACGAGGAGAAGGCAAAGGGATTGGTTACGGCCTCCGCAGGCAACCATGCCCAGGGTGTCGCCTTTGCAGCCCAGCGGGCAGGCATTGAGGCCACCATCGTCATGCCCACCACCACTCCGCTGGTCAAGGTCAACAACACCAAGGACTATGGCGCCCATGTGGTGCTGGAGGGCAGCTGCTTTGACGAGTCGGCAGCTGTGGCCCTGAAGCTCAGCGAGGAAAAGGGCCTGACCTATGTACATCCCTTTAACGACCTGACCGTTGCCACCGGACAGGGCACTATCGCCTACGAGATCTTTAAGGATCTGCCGGATGTGGATATCATTCTGATGCCCATTGGCGGCGGCGGACTGGCAGCAGGCGTTTCGACGCTGACCAAGCTGCTCAACCCCAATGTCAAGGTCATTGGCGTGGAGCCGGTGGGCGCCGCATCCATGAAGGCGGCGCTGGAGGCAGGCCATCCGGTGACGCTGCCCGGTGTCAACACCATTGCCGACGGCGTGGCGGTGAAAACCGTGGGCGACAAGGTATTCCCCTATGTGCAGGAGAATGTGGACGAGATCATCACCATCGAGGACGATGAGCTGGTGGATGCCTTCCTGGACATGATGGAAAAGCACAAGATGATCGTTGAGAACTCCGGCCTTCTGACCATTGCGGCGCTGAACCACATCGACTGCAAGGGCAAGTGCGTGGTGCCGATCCTCAGCGGCGGCAACATGGACGTGATTACCATGAGCAGCTTGGTGCAGCATGGCCTGATTCGCCGCGGCCGCGTGTTCACATTCTCGGTGCTGCTGCCCGATCAGCCCGGTGAGCTCTTAAAGGTGGCAAAGATCGTGTCCGACCAGCAGGGCAACATCATTAAGCTGGAGCACAACCAGTTTGTATCCATCAACCGTCAGGCTGAGGTGGAGCTGCAGGTGACTTTGGAGGCCTTTGGCCACAGCCATAAGGCGGCCATTGTTAAGGCCATGGAGGATGCGGGCTATCAGGTCCGGCTGGTCTCCACCGTCTCCACCACCGGCGTACAGATGTAAGAAAGGAACCGAAACCTATGATTAAAGTTGCGCCCTCAATTCTGTCCGCGGATTTTGTCAATCTGGAGCGGGATATCCGCCGCTTAAAGGAATGCGGAGCGGATTATGTCCATATTGACGTGATGGACGGACTGTTTGTACCCAATATCACCATTGGCATTCCTGTGGTAGCTGCCATCCGGAAGATTACCGATCTGCCCCTGGACGTTCATCTGATGATTGACCGTCCTATCCGCTATGTGGAGCAGTTCTGCGACGCCGGTGCGGATATTGTCACGATCCATGCAGAGGCCGACACCGTGGAAAACAACCAGGAGGCGCTGCGGATGATTCGCCGGAAGGGCGTTCGGGCGGCAGTATCCATTAAGCCCGGTACGCCGGCCAGCGCAGTGGATCCCTATATGGACCTGATGGACATGATTCTGGTGATGACGGTGGAGCCTGGCTTCGGCGGACAGAAGTTCATGGAGGACATGATGGGCAAGGTCCGCGCACTCCGGAAGATCATCGACGTCCGTACACCCGGGGTCGAGCTGGAGGTGGACGGCGGCGTCAACCTCGATACCGGCAGAACCTGCGTTGAGGCAGGAGCCAACGTACTGGTGGCCGGCAGCGCGCTGTTCAAGGCCGAAAATACCGCGGAGTTTATCGCCGGTCTGCACAAGCTGGTATAGGGGCAACTCTTAAGATTTCCTTATTACTGGGAAAAATGCCGATTTGCTCTGGTCAAATCCCGAACTGTGTGCTATAATCTCCAGATAAGCGGAAAAGTGACACAGAAAGGAGCGGTGGTTCATGAACCATAAACGTCTGATTCCAATCCTCGCAGCGGCGCTGACAGTCCTTTTGATGGCTGGCTGCGGCGTCGGCGGCGAGTCTGTTCAAGATAATTCTACCCCCGAAGGTTTGCAGACCTTTGGCGTTGCAGTCAATCCTTCGGCGCAGCCTTCCATGGCCCAGGAGGTCACCCCTGGCGTTACCTCGGATAACGGTAACGGTACCACGGGCGGCGAACCCGGTCAGAACGATCAGGGAGAGAGCGTCAGCCCCAGCCCCAGTCAGAGCACCTCTGGCAGCGGCACAACCACAAACCCTACAGCCACTGCAAAGCCAACCTCTAAGCCCAACCCCACCACACAGCCTTCCACCTCGCCCACAACCTCGCCTACCATTACGCCGCCTCAGCCTGCCACTACGGCAACCTATGATGAGGTGAAGCAGTATGTGGGCAAGCAGCTTTCTGAGCTGGTGAGCGAGCTGGGCTATCCGGTTCGGTCCGACTATGACTATGTGGATGAGGATGATCCCAGCAAGGGCGAAAGCGGCACGCTGTACTTCAGCGGCGGCTTTACGGTGACGACCCTGCGGAACAGTGACGGCGAAGTGATTACCGGAATTGACCAGGAATAATTCCCGGCTGATTCAGAATCAACCAATCAGAAACGGCTTCCTGCCAATTTGGCGGGGAGCCGTTTTGCGGTATGGTGGACATATGGTAGAAAAACCGCCCAATCATACCCCAATAAATTCTTGCCATTTCAAAGGAAAGGCGGTATACTATTAAGCAGTTAGAAAGCAAAACAGCTTTCTGAATCTGAACATAAAGGAGAATCCCACATGAAAACCTTTACAGCTCCTGAGGGCAAGCTGGTTACCGTTCTGGTAGACGGCGTGGAAGTTTCCTATGTGCCGGGGCAGGAATACCCCGACAACGCGGAATTCGTCGTAACCGAGCGTCTGGCCGAGCAGCCTGCCAGCTTTGATAAGCGCGGCATCGAGCCTTATCGTGCTGCCGTTATGGTCAATGAGGGTGGCGTTGACGAGAAGAACTCCGTCAAGGGCGCAATCGTTGGCGGCACCGTCACCGGCGAGGGCATCGACGGCGCAGTGATCAACTCCACCTCCGACGACTTCTCCGCAGTGGTTTCCGTCGGCGGCACCTACAGCGTTAAGAACTCCGTTCTGAACTTCAATACCAAGTCCGACGGCAAGCACGTCTGCGACTTCTCCGGCTACGGTTCCGTTCTGGCCGGCTTTAAGGGTACAAAGCTCACCGTTGAGAACACCCAGATCAACTCCGTCGGCGTTGCAAAGCCCGCTGTGTTCTGTGATGACCGTTCCGAGTGCCTGTTCAAGGACTGCAACGTCACCGTTCGCGGCGGCAAGCTCTATGACGGCTATGTAAACTCCGCCAACCAGAAGACCATGGTCGCTCCCCCGTGGGTACTGGGTATCACCGGCAATGCTCGTGGTATCAACCTGGAGGGTGACCGCGGTACTGCTTATATCGTAGATTCCTGCTTCAAGGCAAATCAGTGGGGCGTTCTGTCCACCGATGCAGGCCAGAATATGCACCTGTATGTGGCGGACTCCGACATGATCCTCCTGGGCGAGAATCTGTCCGCTGACGACGCCAAGGATCCCTACTCCAAGAAGTACGGCTCCGGCTACGGCTCCTACATCATCGGCAACGCCTATGAGGAGTTCTCCGGTGTTGATATCAAGGTCGGCACCCACGGCGCAGTGCTCCGCGGCGGTACCGGCGTGTATAAGTCCTCCAAGGGCACCATCAAGTACGTTTCCCCTGTGACCGGCGAGACGGTCTATGAGGGTGAGGGCAAGGGCCGGATCACCCGCATCGACTGCGAATTCGGCGTGATGGCCCACGGCGACGGCAAGATCGTCTACACCGAGGGTACTGAGGTCAACGCAAACAACGCAGTATTCCTGCTGAAGTCCGGCGGCGTTACCTGCGACGTAGAGGACGGCGCAAAGCTGCATTCCGGCAATGGCGTGATCCTCCAGATGATGGACGATGACGATAACCTGGTCGGCGCAAAGATGACCGATGCAGGTCCCATGTTCAACACTGAGTTCAACGAGGTTCCCGGCTGGCCTTCCGAGAATGGTCAGATTACTTCCAAGATGCCTGCTCCCAGCTTTGATCCCATGGCTGGCGGTCCTGGCGGTCCTGGTGGCCCCGGCGGTCCTGGTGGTCCTGGTGGCCCCGGCGGTCCTGGCGGCCCCGGCGGTCCTGGCGGTCCTGGTGGTCCTGGTGGCCCCGGCGGTATGGCGCCTGTAAAGCCTGATACCTTCCTGAATGCAACGGATGTTACCCTGAACGGCGATATCTACAACGGCACCGGCTACTATGGCCAGAAGCCCAAGCCTCTGTTCGTGACCC
>CAVEIY010000100.1:0-7456 GCA_963615825.1 Flexilinea sp. | reverse complement strand
GCCGTGGCAGTCCCTTTTCCGTGTTTCCGGGCGAAAGCCCCGTGGAATCCGGGTGTATTTTTGTGGAAAACAGCCATTTATATTTCCATTGCAATTTGGTATACTAAACAAAGTAAAATGTTTTCTGAAAAAAGAAGGTATTGTTATGGATAAATGGCATTACGCCCTGGATTATCAGGTTTCCTCCACGGATACTGATGCGGCTTATGAATATCGCCCCTCCGCATTATTCGTTTTATTGCAAAAGGCCATCACCAACCACGCAAAATCCCTCGGCATGGACCGGGACGATGTGCTCGCCCAATATAACTGCTATTGGATGGTGCTGCGGATTTATGTACATCTGAATCGTCCGATTATCTGGGGCGAAAATGTCCGCTGCATTGCCGTTTCCCGTCGTCCGGTGGGAACGCGGATTTATTGGGACTGTGATCTCTATATCGGTCAGGAGCACGTTGGCGAAGCTTCTACCATCTGGGTTCTGGCCAACCGTAAAACCAAGCGTCCAATTCTGCTGGAAAGCCTGCCGGAGCTGCCCACAGAAAACCCGGAGGGCGCAAAGGATATCACCGTTTCCCGCATTGAATTTCCGGATGAAATGAAGGTTCAGGACCTCCGAAAGCTCTACTATTCCGACACGGATATCAACGGCCACATCAGCAACATCCGCTATGTGGATCTCGCCTGTGACGCTGCTGAGCTAAACCTTCGCCCCTACGGCGTGTTTCTCCAGGAGATCACCATGTCCTATGTGGGCGAATGCTTTGCCGGTGAGCAGCTTACCATTCAGCGCGGCAAGGAAAACGGCGCAATTTTCATCCACGGCTCCGGCCCGGATCAGTCTGATCGCTTTGACTGCAAAATTATCATGAGTTCCACACAAGGACTGTAAAACCTACATTTGCCCATGACAGCTTCCCTGTCATGGGCACTTTTGCATAATTCAAGCGGAAATAATGCAAATTTTCTGTGAACGGGGTTGGAAGCGTTTCCGTTTTATGTTATAATATTTCCAATATAGTCCGTGTACGAACCATTTATTTTGACGATGAAAGGAGTCTCTCTTGCGACACAACGAACTGCTGATGGAGAAAATCCGGGAATCCCTCCGCGCAACACTCCCCATCACAGCCATTGTGCTGATTCTGGCCGTAACCATTGCCCCGTTGACGCCGGGTACGCTGGTGCTGTTTCTGTTCGGCGCACTGCTGCTTGTGGTGGGAATGGGGCTGTTTACCCTAGGCGTGGACATGTCCATGATTCCCATGGGCGACGGCATCGGTGTTGCCATCAGCCGATCTCGCCGAATTGGCCCTCCCCTGCTGGTATGTCTGGTGCTCGGCATTGTGGTAACTGTGGCAGAACCGGACCTGCAGGTTTTGGCGGAACAACTGCCAACCGTCCCAAATTTGACACTGATTCTGGCGGTTGCCCTCGGGGTAGGGATTTTTCTGGTACTTAGCCAGGTGCGTATGCTGCTGCATATTCCCCTGTCCTATACCCTGGTGTTCTTCTATTTGGCCGTTTTCCTGCTGGCCTATTTTGCGCCGGGCGATTTTATTCCCGCCGCCTTTGATTCCGGCGGCGTCACCACTGGGCCGATTACCGTTCCCTTTATTATGGCGCTGGGCATCGGTATGGCTGCCATCCGAAGCGATAAGGATTCCGGCAGCGATTCCTTTGGTCTGGTTGCCATGTGCTCCATCGGCCCGGTGCTCTCAGTGCTTTTGCTGGGAATTTTGATGCCGGAGATGGACGCAGCCTATACGCCGGTATCCATTCCGGTTCTGGATACCACCCGGGAAGCTGCGCTGGTATTTGCCAGAGAGCTGCCGGATTACATTGCCGAGGTTGCGCTGGCGCTACTGCCGGTGGTCGCAATTTTCGGGCTGTTTCAGCTGCTGTTTCGTCGTTTTCATCGGCGGCAGCTGGGCAAAATTCTGGTGGGACTGCTGTATACCTATGCGGGCTTGGTGCTGTTTTTGGTGGGCGTCAACGTAGGCTTTATGCCGGCGGGCGCTACCATCGGCGCATCCATTGCAGGCAGTCCCTTCCAATGGATGCTGGTCCCCATTGGCGCTGTGGTGGGATACTTTATCGTCCGTGCCGAGCCTGCCGTTCAGGTGTTGGCACGGCAGGTAGAGGAGATTTCCGGCGGCTCTATCACCCAGCGTTCCATCAACCATGCGCTGTCTATCGGCATTGCCCTATCTGTTGGCCTTGCTATGGTACGGATTCTAACGGGAATCAGTCTGATGTGGTTTCTGATTCCCGGCTATGCCATCTCCCTTGGAATGACGTTTTTCGTTCCGCAGATTTTCACCGGCGTAGCCTTTGACTCCGGCGGCGTCGCCTCGGGTCCGATGACCACCACATTTCTGCTGCCCTTTGCCATGGGGGCCTGTGAAGCACTGGGCGGAAACGTCCTGACCGACGCATTTGGCATTGTCGCGCTGGTTTCCATGACCCCCCTCTGCACCATTCAGCTGCTGGGGCTTTATGATCGAATTCGCGAAAAAGCGGCCGCCATTGCGCTGGAGCATGCGCTGCGCGAAGAACTGCATGAGCTGGAGGACGGCATGATCTATTGGGAGGAGAGCTGATATGAAACAGAATATTGCACCAATGCAGCTGCTTCTCTCCATTGTGGAGCGCGGCACGGCTGCAAAATTGATGCGGCACTATGAAACCTACAAAGTCACCCAGCATTTTCAAGCCTTCGGCCATGGCACCGCCGCCTCTCACCTGCTGGACACCCTGGGCTTTGGCACCAGCGAGCGGGATATCCTGCTGTCCATTGCGCCCAAGGACACCGTCCGGCAGCTGATGTATGCGCTAAAGGACGATAACCGCGCGGATCTGGGCGCAAAAGGCATTGCATGCAGCCTGGATTTAACGGCGCTTAGTGCCATCTATGCCTTGGGACTGAGCCGATTGGAAGAAAGAAATCCGGAAAAGGGGGATATGCTCATGGAACAGGGAAATCAGCATACACTCATCCTGGTAGCCGTCAACTACGGCTACACCGATGCGGTCATGGACACTGCCCGATCCTGCGGCGCAAAGGGCGGTACCGTCATTCGGGCGCGCTGGGCAGGCAGCCGTACCGTGGAAAAGTTCGCAGGCATTACCCTGCAGGACGAGAAGGAAATTCTGGCCATTGTCGCCTCACGGAAGGAGCAGGCGCATATTATGGAGGAAATTAATCGCCTCCACGGACTGCGTTCCTCCCCTCAGGCCGTGGTCATTGGACTGCCCATTGACCATATGGCAAAGCTGAATTAAGACAGCGCCACACAACTATAGTATTACCTTGAAACGATATGTAATTACGTTTCAGCGTGATTTAATTCCCCGGATTTGCAGAATTTCTTCTGTGAGTCCGGGGGATTTTTATCTTTTGGTTGACAAAAGCAACTAGTTGTACTATCATCTAATTAGTTGATTGTGCATCTAACAGGCAATTTCCGTCTATCTGTTTTCGATGCACGGGAAAGGAGCGGAGAACCGATGAAAGATAAAAAGGTTCAGCCGGACCGGGTCTTATGGTATTTCCGGGCAGAGTGGTGGTCCCTGCTGCTGGTTACCGTTTCCGGTCTGATTTATAACCTGGGTCTGCTGGCAGGTCCGTGGTTCGAGGGTCAGATGACCGGCTGTCTCATTCGGATTCTACAGGGAAACGGTACGTTTTCCGATATGCTGACGCTGATTTTGTGGTATGTCGCCGCCATTGCCATTGTGCAGGGCGCACGGTATATCAAGCGGTTTTACGTACGGCGGTTTGCCAACAACGTCAACCGCCGTATGAAAGGCATCCTCTATGGCAATCTGGTGCAGAAGAGCCGTGCTGAGCTGGAGGAAGAGGGCGCGGGCAACGTAATGACCAAGGCAATTCTGGATGTAGACGACTGTGCCGAGGGCATGCGGAAATTCACCACAGAGATTTTCGATACCGGTGTGGCGCTGGCCGCGTATGCCTGTATGCTGCTCTACTATGACTGGCGGCTGGGACTGCTTTGCATGCTGTTCCCCCCCATTTCTTATGTAGTTGCAGAAAAAATGAAGGTGCTCATTCAGCGCACCGGTGCAGCCTTTAAGGCCCAGTCCGGTGTGCTCAGCGCTGCAACGCTGGATCGTGGAACCAACGCTATTACTTACCGGGTGTTCGGCTGTGAAAAGCAGCGTCAGGACGCCTATGAGCAAAACCTCACCGACTATGAGGAATCCGCGGTTCGGGCCAACATCTGGAACACCATGCTGCCTCCGGTTTATAAGGTTATCTCCATGGCCAGTGTGCTGTTCATTCTGTTCTTCGGCAGCCGGAATGTACTGGGGCAGGGCTGGAAAGCCTGGGATGTGGCCGCGTTTACCACGTTTCTCGCCTGCTTTACCAAGCTGTCCACCAAATCCTCCAGCGCGGCAAAGCTGTTCAATGCAGTACATAAGGCGCAGGTATCCTGGAAGCGGATTAAGCCTCTGATGCACGCTCCGGAGGAACCTGCTGATGTGACCGCCGCACAGCCTGATACGCTGCAGGTCCGCCATTTGAGCTTTGGTTACGCCGGATGCAAGGATATCATTCATGACCTGAGCTTTGACGCCAAGCCCGGACAGATCATCGGCATCACCGGTCCGGTGGCCTGCGGTAAATCCACGCTGGGTAAGACCTTCCTTTGCGAATACCCCTACTCCGGCGAAATTCGCTATGGCGGAAAAGAGCTTGGTCAGATGACCAGAACCCAGCGCACCGGAATCGTCGGCTATCTGGGGCATGATCCCGAGCTGTTTAACGACTCTATCCGCAATAACATTCTCATGGGCGACGAGCAGCTGGATCCCTGGGCGTATCTCAGCGCCGTCTGCCTGGACAATGAGGTGCGCGCCATGGAGGACGGAATCGAAACGCTGGTTGGAAGCGGCGGTGTGCGGCTTTCCGGCGGCCAGGGACAACGATTGAGTCTGGCCCGTACCCTGAGCCATAAGCGTCCGGTGCTTGTGCTGGATGATCCCTTCTCCGCGCTGGACCGGCGTACCGAAGCACAGATTTTCTCCAACCTGAAAGCCCTGGCATCTGATAGCATTGTACTACTGATCTCCCATCGACTGTATCTGTTCCCTGAACTGGATCAGGTGATCTGGATGGACCAGGGGCAGCAGAAGGTTGGTACCCACCAGGAGCTGATGGAATCCGTACCGGACTATGCAGCTCTGTTCCATGCCCAGGAAGGAGGGAAAGAACATGCAACAGTCTGAGCACGTCAGCGCCATCATTTTAGAGACGGTAAAAAAGAAAAAGCTGCTGTCTCTGGGCATTCTCCTTGCCGTTGCAGGCGCAATTGCCACGTCTCTTTTCCCGCCGCTGATCCTGGGAAAGATCATCGACACCATGACCGCAGGCCAGAGCGTCACCATCGCCATGGTTGTCCTCTATTTCCTGCTGATTGCGCTGACCGGCTTTACCGAGGCTGCCAGAGAAGGACTGCTTACCGTATTTGGTCAGAAAATCACCCATACCCTGCGCAGCCGCCTGATGGCAAAGCAGGTTCGCCTGACCGCCGATGCCCTGAACCATCAGGAACCGGGCGCACTGGTTTCCCGGTTTGTGGGCGATGTGGATACGGTGGAGAGCCTGTTTACCTCCGGCATTGTCAGCATGTTTGCCGATGCCTGCCGAATTCTCAGCATTCTGGCCGTGATCTGGTTTCGCAACCGTGGTCTTGCTTTGGTGCTGCTGATTCTGCTGCCCTTCCTGTTCTGGTTTACCCGGCACGTGCAGAAGAATATGCTGGCAGCACAGCTGGAAAACCGCCGTGCCGTTAGCCGCGCCTCCGGATTTGTGCCGGAAACCCTCCACAATATCCGCAGCATTCACACGCTGGGCAAGGAGCGCTATGTGGAGCAGCGCTATGACGCCTATATCGGGGACAGCTATCGTGCCATGGAAAAGACCAACTTCTATGATGCCGTCTACTCCCCTGTCATTCTGATTCTCAACGCGATTGTGGTGGCTGTGGTGATGTTGCTGTCGGCCTCCGGCAACACCCAGGTATTAACGCTGTTCGGCATGTCCGCCGGTACGGCTGTGGCGGTCATGAACTACATCTCCCAGATCTTCACGCCGGTGGAGAGCCTGGGCATGGAGATTCAAACCATTCAATCTGCCATTGCAGGCGTTCGCCGGATCAACGAATTCCTCCAGCAGCCGGAACGCCCCGTGGAATCTCCTTCCAACCTTCCGGAACAGCAGCCGGACGCCCCCTTTGTGGAGCTGCGGGACGTGACCTTTGGATATGACGATCACCTGGTTCTGGAGCATCTGAGCCTCCAGGTGCAGACCGGAGAACAGGTTACACTGTCTGGCCGAACCGGCGCAGGGAAAAGCACGATCTTCAAGCTGCTGCTTGGCCTGTATACCCCCACCTCCGGCAGCGTTACCATCCGCGGCATTCCCACCGATCAGATTCCCGAGGACGAAAAACGGGCGCTCTTTGGCTATGTGGAGCAGTCGTTCCATATGGTTCCCGGTACCATCAAGGACCAAATCACCCTATTTGATTCGCGCATCACCATGGATCAGGTGCGAAGCGCCGCTCAGCTCACCGGTCTGGAGGAAACCATTCTGGCGCTGCCCCAGGGCTACGACACCCCCTGCACTCAGGAGATCTTCTCTCAGGGGCAGTGGCAGCTTCTTTCCATTGCACGGGCTGCCGCCGCACAGCCGGAGCTTTTGCTTTTGGACGAAATCACTGCCAACCTGGACGCTGAGACGGAAAAAGCCGTTCTCCGTGCGCTGAAACGTGTTTCGGAGCATCGCACGGTTGTTTCCATCTCCCACCGTGTTACGGCGGAAACCGGCAGAATCATCCCCATCGGTTCTGGCGTTTAATCTCATCGCGCAAAAAATACCACGCTGCACCCAAGTCGATGCAGCGTGGTGTTTTCCTATTATGTTCGTCAAAACTTTGTGTATTTCAAGAAAAAATGTTGCCGTCAATCCATTGCAGTCAAAATTCGATCGTTATCCAGTGTTTTTCCGGCACTGACAGAGAACTTCTCCAGCAGGTCCTCCACGGTCATATGGGCGCGCTCTTCGCCGGATACGTCAAGCACAATGTGTCCGGAGTCCATCATCAGCGTCCGATTGCCAAGGCTCAGCGCCTGGGACATATTATGCGTGACCATCAGGCAGGTGATTTTTCGCTCCGACACCACATTCTTTGTAATCTCCAGCACCTTTTCTGCTGTTCCGGGGTCCAGCGCTGCGGTATGCTCGTCCAGCAGCAGCAGCTTCGGTGTAACCATGGTAGCCATTAAAAGGGTCAGAGCCTGACGCTGACCGCCGGAAAGCAGGCCCACAGGATTCTTCATCCGATCCTCCAGGCCCATACCCAAGAGAGAAAGCTGCTCCCGGAACATCTCCCGTTCCTTCTTGGATACCCGGCTGAAAAACGCGAAC
>CAVEIY010000099.1:0-7515 GCA_963615825.1 Flexilinea sp. | reverse complement strand
TGCCGAAGCCCGAGACAAACATAAACATCTCCACAGACCCCAGGGTATACCAAATCGTAAAGTTGAGGTCCTCATAGTTCTTCAGCCAGCTATGGTAATACAGCAGATGTCCATAGACAACCACCATCACCGCCATGCCCATGAGCTGGGACTTATAGCGGCTGATTCTCTGATATCCATCCATAAAAATCACCCCTGGAATTTTCTCCAGAGGTGATTATAGCAGAATTATGAAGATTTTACAATGCAAATGTGTAGGTTTTGTGAAGATTGTTAGGTTACTCCTCGTGGTTGTTGCAGAACGCCTTGCGATATGCAGTCGGCGTAATGCCTTCATAGCGCTTGAATACCCGAGCCAGGGTCCAGCCGGAGTAATATCCCACCTTGGAGGCAATCTCCGAAATACCCAAATCCGTCTCATTGAGCAGCTTCTTTGCCTCTGTAAGCCGAGTGGTATGAAGATAATCCAGCAGATTCATGCCCGTATTTTCCTTGAACATGCGGCTGAGATAGCTCCGGGATTTGCCCAAGCAGTCACAGATCATCTCCACAGACAGATCCGGCTCCATATATTTCTTGCTGATGAGATGAATGACCTTGCCGGTGGTTCCCGTATAGTCCGTAGGCGCAACGTTAAAGTGGCTGTCCAGCTTGCCAAAGATCTGAGTCAGCGACTTTTCCACTTCTTCGATGGTATTGCAGTGATCCAGATGCATGAAATCGTCGCCCAGCTTTTTGCCGTCCTCGCCCATTCCATCCATGGGTGCAGCCAGGACGTTTCCAGTGGTGTGTAGGCGCATATTTAAGAACATCTTAACCCGGTCCAGATCCGGCTTGCCGTCCTCCATATACAGGCTATGTACCCGCTCCAGCGTCAGCTCCAGTGCCGTCTGGAAATCCTGGGTCACCAGCGCATTGAGATACTGCTTTTCGATAGACGGCTCCGGACGGCGGTTTCCGGCAATCTTTCCGCCCTCTGCACGGACGCAAACTCCATCCACATAGACGGTGTTCATGTCGCCGGACACAATATCCGTCTCCCGGAAGCTCTCGTGCAGGGCATAGAGTCCCTGACACATGCCGCTGACGCAGACCCGCAGCGACAGGCAGAAATTATCTTTAATAAACTTCACCGCATCCCGACAGATGGCAGCCACCTCTGTAGAAACCTCCAGCTCGTCATCCGAAGAGAAGTTCAGCAGGAAGGCATAGCGGTCATCCAGGTTGGCGGGATAGCAGCCATATCGCTCTCCCAACAGCTCTGAGAAAATGGAGGAGACAATCAGTCCCACCTGCCCGCCGTCGCGGATGTCGCTGGCATAGTCGGCAAAGCTGTTTTCTTCTCCCGCAGGGCGGACCAATACCACCATGAACTGTCCGCCTTCAAAATGCAGCTCAAACATATTGAGCTTCCGCTCCAGTGCCTCAGACTGCACCAAATGACCCCGCAGCAGCTTTTCTACCATCAGCTCCTGGGCCTGATAGGTCCGGTGACGGTATTTCCGTTCCAGATCCTGATAGCTGTCCTTCATCACCGTGGGCGCGCCCGGATCCATTTTCGGCGGCGCATCGTGCCCCGGACGAACCGGTGACGGCGCAGTGGTAGCAGAAGCCGGCGCCGGGGATTTTTCTGCGGGTGCAGAAAATAGAGATTCAAAGCGTACAACATCCTGTGCCATAGTGGAACCCTCCTGATTGCAGGAATGGATGCTTCAGCTCCTGCAACCTACAAAATGTATTGTATTCATTATAGCACAAAAGCGCAAAAAGTAAAGCACTGCCCCCCGATCCTACACAATTTCTCCATAAAACAGCCCATTTTTCCCTCTTTTCAACTGGGGCGGTTTGATGTACAATATGTTTGGAGGTGTCAAAATGAAACTATTACTCCACATCTGCTGCGCACCCTGCAGCCTTATGTGTATCGAAACGCTGCGCGGGGACGGTCTGAGCCCCGACGGCTTCTGGTATAACCCCAATATTCACCCCTTTACGGAATATCGCTCCCGCCGGAACTGTCTTCGGGACTATTCCCAGGAGATCGGCCTCAAGCTCATCGAGAAGAACGATTACGCCCTGCGCCCCTTCATTCGTGAGGTGGCAGCCGACATTGACGGCCGCTGCATGAAATGTTATGAAATGCGCCTGGGCGAAACGGCGAAGTTTGCCAAGGAAAACGGCTACGACGCCTTTACCTCCTCCCTGTTCATCAGCCCCTATCAGCGTCATGAGGCCATGCGTGAAATTGCCCAGGATGCCGCCAATCGGTTTGGCGTGGAATTTCTCTATCGGGACTTCCGCCCTTACTTCAAAGAAGGACAGGAAAAGGCCCGGGAGAAGGGCTTTTATATGCAGAAATACTGCGGCTGCATTTTCTCCGAGGAAGAGCGCTATTTAAAGGCGAAGAAAATCATTCGCTGACAGCGCCATCTGGGCGATCACTATGAAAATTGAACAGTGCGTTTTTTCCGCCTCCGTGGTATAATGCAGAGGAGATACTCTGTCGTTTGATCGAAGAGAAGGAGGCTATTCCATGAAAGACGCAATGATTGTCATCGCAAAGTTTAATCAGCTTCAGAATCAGAAGCTTTTTGCACTGCTGGACGGTCTGACGGACGAGCAGCGGAAGGCGGACGTTGGCACCAACTACACCTTTGGCTCCATCCACGGTGCTTTGGACCGCATGGCAGGCACGCTGGCCATGAGCCTGAACATGCTCCGGGATGACGGCCCGGGTGGTCCCGGCGGCCCGGGTGGTCCTGGCGGTCCGGGTGGTCCTGGCGGTCCGGGTGGTCCGGGTGGTCCCGGTGGTCCTGGCGGTCCTGGCGGTCCCGGTGGTCCTGGCGGTCCTGGTGGCCCCGGCGGTCCTGGCGGTCCCGGTGGTCCTGGCGGTCCTGGTGGCCCCGGTGGTCCGGATGCCGGTTCTGCCAAATATGACATAGAGGATTATGAGGCGTTAAAGGCCAAGGTGCTGGAAACCGACGCCGCTTACGTTGCCGGCTTTGAGGCCATCAGCGAGGAAAAGTGCGTTGCCGGTCCCGGTGTTCCCCTGTATGACATGGTCATGAAGGGCATGTTCATTGCCAACTTTGTCCGCGGCGCTGTTTGCCAGGCATTGAAGGCGGAATATGGCATTTCCAGTGACTTGATCTCTGGCGCGCTTCTGTCCTGATCTTAATATTCACAGAGCAATACCGCATAATTCGGCTGAAGGTCGCAGGCGTAATTGTGCGGTGTTGCCACAGATCTACACATTAGGAGGCTTATCAAATGATTGCTGCGCTTTCTCAGGGCACCCTGCAACGGCTGCCGCAATATCTTATTATGCTGAAATCCGAAGCCCACGAAGGGCATACCGCCGTATCTGCCGACGACATCGGACAGGTAGTAAAGGTTAGCCCCAGTCAGGTGCGCCACGATCTCAGCAGCTGCGGGGTCAACCGCGCCCCGGGAGAGAGCTACGACATCAAAGAGCTGATGGCACAGATTGAGCACGCTCTGGGCTATGACGACATTTCCAATGCCGTGATTGTTGGAGCCGGTCAGCTGGGCCGGGCACTTCTGAGCTACACCAATTACTCAGAGTATGGCGTAGACGTGATTGCAGCCTTTGACGCCGACGAGTCTCTGGTGGGCCGTGAAGTCGGTGGCCGTCCCATTCTATCCATCAAGCGGATGAGCAGCCTATGTCGGCGGATGAAGGTCCATATCGGCATCATCACCGTTCCTGCGCCCCATGCGCAGGAGGTTTGTGACAAACTGCTGGAGGGCGGCATTCAGGCCATCTGGAATTTTGCTCCGGTTCATTTAAAGGTGCCGGATAATATCATTGTGAAGAATGAGATCATCGCCGTATCCCTGGGTGAGCTGTCCCGTCAGCTTCAGGAAAAACGGAGCGGCAACTGACTAAATTGATTTGCAATTGGACGCGCTGGCTTTGAGGAATTGCCAGTGCGTCCTTTTCTTCGTCCTTTTGTTGCAATTTCCGTCGCAATCCTGTACAATAATAACAAAAACCCCGGAGGATATCATGGAACCAGAACTCTTTTCTCAGGCAGGTATGGAGCTGTCCTGCCAAAAATTCAGCAATCGTCTCAACTCCGAAACCGACCAGCGCGGTCCCAGCTTCAATGTGTTTATGCAGAACCACTTTGAATCCTGCAATTTCAAGGCAAAAACACTGCTGCTCTCCTTTCCGGTGACAGAGGCCATGCGGAACCCCATGGGTGTGATGCACGGCGGCGCTGTAGCCGGTGCCATGGACATCACCATGGGGAGCCTGACCTTCTTCTGCTCTGGCGAGTTCATCACCCCCACCATCAGCATGAACGTCTCCTACGAGCGTCCCATTGCCACTGGGAAGCGGCTGTTTGTGGAAGCCACCTGCCTGTCCTGCGGCAGAACTATGGCCTATGCCACCGCCCGCGGCTGGCTGGAGGGCACCCCAGAAAAGACCGTATGCAGCGCCACCGGCACCTATTACACTGCCAGCGGCGTCCGCTAAAGCCTGATAAAATCCCGACTGCAAATCATCGCAGTCGGGATTTTTTATCTTCCCTTGACGTATCGCTGTGCCGCCCGAAGCTCCTGCTCCGTTACGCCGCCGGTCCCGTATTTGACGCGGTTATAGGCATTGATGATATCATTCGCATCGGCTTCGCCCTGCTGCCGCAGCTCATTGGGCGTTTTGGTGCAGGCCATCGGTTCCGTCTGTTCCCGCTTGCGCAAAAGCTGTTGAAAGGCAAAGCGGATTTTCATACCGGGACTCTGGAAGTCCTCGATTCGCTGCTTCCGGTTAAACCATTTCCGGCGCTTTCTGACTGGACGCTCCAACTGCTCCACTTCATCAATATAGTCCTGAACCTCCGCTTCCTCCCGGGGCCGTTTCCGCTGCCGAAGCAGCACGGTACCAGCACCCGCTGCAACGCTCAGCAGCAGGACCGCTGTGGCCGCCACCAGCAATATAGTCAGCAGCCAGGAGCCGGGGCCACCGGTGTAGACGTCCGGCACATAGTCATCTCCTCCTCCACCAGTGCCGCCCGGATTCTCCGGTGCACCGCGAAACAGGCTTCGGAACCACTCCAGAAACGCCGTAATCAGCCAGTTCAGCCAATAGAGCAGCTTGGAGGCTCCATGGGCTGAACCCAGGCTCATTTTTCCCAACGCGCCGGTCAGCCAGTCCCCAAGCACCATTGCCAGCAGGCCAACGCCCAATAAAACCGGCAGCATGATTCCCAGCAGCAGTACGCTGTAGCCCAGGATTCCCGACGGATTGTTCAGCCGTTTCACATAGCGGTCCTGAAGCTGTGATTTCCGCATGGCGCTGTCCCGGAAACCGTCCAGGGTCAGCACGATCCCCAGCAGCATCGCCCCCAGCAGCATTCCGTTATACCGTCCGGTGAGATATGCCAGCGCCAGAACCGCCAGGCACCACCAGCCGGTGGGACCATAGTAGCCATAGCCCCCGAGAATAGAGGCCCCGGCAGTCAGGGCATAAAGCACCGTCAGCAGGATCGCCGCCAAGCCGTCCCGCAGGCACACCATACCTGCCACCACAGTTATGACCATACCGCCACTCAGCAGTCCGATCAGCCATTTCTGGGATTTTTCCAGCGTGATTGCGCCGATGCCGCTGCCGATCAGGCCCGCTGCCAAAAACAGTGCAATCTGATATTCCGGCAGCTCCAACAGCCCTGTCAGCAAAATGCCTGCGCCCAGGCTCCCCAGACCGCACAGGAGCACATTCCGAATCTGCCCCAGGCATTTCATCTGCCGTTCCCCCTTATTACAGAATTCCAGCCCGGAGCAGCAGCATGACTCCCAGCACCACGCCCAGCAAAATTGCCGCCGCCTTTACCGCCTGCTTGAGATCGCCCTTTCGACGTTTTTCCGGCTCATAAATCATTTTCTGATTTTTGCTGATGTTCTGCGTGGCACGCAGCGTTACCAATTCCTGCTGACGTTTCATCTCATCAAAGTTAATACCACCTGACATTGTAAGCCCTCCTTCTCATGCTTCCGTCAAATTTGCAATTACCACAACGTAACATGCGCGGTTTTCAGCTTTCGCAAAATATCGACCGCCTGATTGGTTGCTTCCGTTTTTCCGCTGCTCAAAACACATCCGTAAAAGGGCACGGAGTCCAGACCGATTTCACTGAAAAACGGTGCACCCTCCAGCGAGGCCCTGCTGGGACAGTCGGGATCCGCCAGGTCCTCCGGCAGCTCGATAAAAAAGCCCGCATCGCAGTATACCGTTGCCGCTCCTAAAAAGCCGCCGGACGGTTCATCCGAGAGCAGGAACAGATCATAGGACCCATCCGCCAGATAGACCGCCATCCGATTAAAATCATCGTCCGCATTCTCTCCAGGATTGGCAAGGTCAATGTTGCCCGAAAGATCCACCAGCCTCAGGGACTGCACCAGAACGCTTACCGTACCGTCGCCATTGAGGTCGCCGGTTACGCCGCCAATGGCACGTTCCAGATCCTCTACCATACTCTGGCTCAATGTCTCACTACAGGCAACCACAACCTTATAATCCGGTTCTACGGTATTTTTCTGCTTCAAGAACCTGGTCAAAAGCGTGATTCCAACGATCAGGAAAAGGATTCCCAAGCCAATCAGTGTGTACTTTTTGATGTCGTCTTTTCTGGTTTTTCCATCATAGCGCTCCATACTGTTCCCTCCTTACCCGGTTTTCTACTGTCATCATAAGGTTGCCATGTGTCCCCCGTGTGTCTACCGGCACAAAAAAATACCGCGCAGTCCAAATTCATGAACTGCGCGGTATCTGGATATTTTATTCTTCGCTGGTCGGTACGCTGCGGTATTTGCTGTAGGCTACCACGATTCTCCGTCCAGGCTCCGTGCCGGTGGAGTAGGTGGTAACATCCTGGTAATCCTGCAGTGCTGCATGGATCACATGGCGCTCATAGGCATTCATCGGCTCCAGGGTGATGTTCCGATGAGAACGGACCACTTTACCTGCCACCTTGTTTGCCAGCCGGATCAGGGATTCCTCCCGCTTTTTCCGATAGTTCTCTGCGTCCACGTTGATCCGAACCCGCTTGCCCTGGCCATGGTTCACCGCATAGTTGGTGATATGCTGAATGGCGTCCAGAGTATCGCCCCGACGGCCAATGAGCATGCCCAGAGCGCTGCCCTGAAGCTCCACCGCATAGGTGTCGTCGCCGGACTTGGTTGCCACGGGAACAGCATCCGAACCCATGTGCTCCAGCAGTCCCTTCATGAACGTTTCAATCCGGGCTTCAACGCTGCCCTCAGGTGCGGGGGTATGGGGAACCGGCGCAGGCTTGGGGGCCTCTGCCTTGGGGGCTTCTGCCTTGGGAGCCGGTGCGGGCTTTGGCTGGGGTTTCGGCTGGGGTTTGGGCTGAGGCTTTTCCTCCGCCTTGGGTGCCGGCACAGGCTCCGGCTTTTTCTCCGGAACGGGGTCCGGTACTTCATAGGTGAGCTTTACCTTTGCAGGGGTAGCGCCGATGCCAAAGAAGCCGG
>CAVEIY010000098.1:0-7561 GCA_963615825.1 Flexilinea sp. | reverse complement strand
GCCTTCACCAATATTCTTCTGGCCGACGAGATCAACCGTACCACGCCCCGCACCCAGTCGGCCCTTCTGGAATGTATGGAGGAAAAGCAGATTACCGTAGACGGCGAGACAAAGCCCCTGGGTGCTCCGTTCTTCGTCATTGCCACCCAGAACCCCGTAGAATCCTCCGGTACCTTCGCCCTTCCTGAGGCGCAGCTGGACCGTTTCCTGATCCGTCTTACCCTGGGTTATCCCTCCACCAAGGAATCCGTGGATATTCTCACCAATTACATCAACGGCTCCCCCCTGGTACAGCTGGACGCTGTGGCCACCGGAAAGGAAATCACCGAAATTCAGTCCGCCATCTCCGGCGTTCTGGTATCGGACCCCATCAAGGAATACATCGTTGCACTGGTAGAGGCCACCCGAAAGAACGAGGACGTAGAGCTTGGCGTATCGACCCGCGGTATGCTTTCCATGCTCCGTGCCTGCCAGGCCTATGCTGCCATTCAGGGCCGGGATTATGTGCTGCCCGACGATGTAAAGGCCCTGGCTGTTCCTGTATTCGCTCATCGTCTGATTCTTAAGGTCAAATACAACTCCGCCAATAAAGCCTCTGAGATCATCTCTCGGCTTCTTGGCACCATTCCCGCCCCCACCGAATCCACCACACAAAAGCTGTAAGGTCAGGTGATAGGCTATGACTGCTGCCATTTGGCTGATTGTGATTGTCGGCATTCTGGCAATTGCGCAATCCAAATTTTTCAGCAAGGTTGCATTTCGACACCTCCACTATGAGCGAAAGCTCACCCGTCATGCAGTATTTGAGGGAGAGTCCCTGGAGCTGCAGGAGGTCATTGCCAACCGTAAGCTGACGCCGCTGCCCTGGCTTCGGGTTGAATCCAAGCTCTCTCCCTGGCTTCGGTTCCGGTCCCAGGAGAACCTGGAGATTATGGATGACCGATTCCACCGCAGTGTATTCTACCTGCGCCCCTACAGCCGTATCACCCGTCGCTACAACGTCAAGTGCATTCGCCGTGGATACTATGACCTTTCCATCACCACCCTCACCGCAGGCGACCTGTTCGGACTTAGTTCCGTCAGTCAGGAAGCCCATTCCGACGCAAAGCTGTTTGTCTATCCCAGCCTTTTGGGCGAGGATCAGCTGCCGGATGAAGCCCTTCGCTGGCAGGGGGATGTGTCGGTCCGCCGCTGGATTTTCCCGGATCCCATTCTCATCAACGGCATCCGCGGCTATCAAATCGGTGACAGCCGCAAGGATATCCATTGGCGAGCTTCGGCCCGTACCGGTTCGCTCCAGGTGAAAACCCACGACTACACCGTATTCCCCCGGCTTTTGATGGTCTTTAACATCGACCCGGAGGACAATTTCTGGGGTCAGCTCTCTGAAAAGGAAATGGAGGAAATGGAATACGGCATCCGTACCGTTGCCACCCTCTGCAACTGGGCAATCGTCAACAATATGGAAGTCGGTTTGTATTCCAACGCTTCGATTTCCTATGCGCCGGACGTTCCCATCGACCTGGAGCCTGCCTGTAATGCCGCCCAGATGAATCGCATTCTTGAGGTTTTGGCCGGACTCCAGTTCAAGGAGCATGAGTCCATCTACCGCACCATGGAAAAGCTGGTGGAAAACGATACCTCTGAAACAGATATTCTGGTATTCTCCACCTTCTGGAATGCTTCCCTGGACAGCCGTGCTCAGGAGCTGCGGCGGAAAGGAAACTCTGTGACTCATATTACGCTCAGAAGGGAGGCCATCCATTTTGAAGAAAACATCCATACAGCGGCTGCTGTTTGAGTGCATCAACCTGGTGATGGCTCTGCTGTTCGTGATTCCCCTGGGCGTACTGGTTGAACAGCTGTGCGGCTATCCGCTCTATCGCTGCTGCATGATTCCCTGTCTGGCAGGCATTGGCTATATTTTGGGCCGCATTTCCATGACCAAGCCTATGGGCGTTTCCATGGGACTGTGCATCGGCGGTACCATTGTCGCCGCAGTGCTTTCGGTGCTGCTCGCCCCTGCCGCTGTCTTAATCCGGATTCTGATGGCATTGGTTACGCTGTTTTTCTCCTGCTTCTTTTTCTTCTCCGCTCGAAAAGCAGGCTATGCCATCTATGCGCCCATGGCAGTGACCGGCATTCTGCTCCATGTGCTGATTCTAATCATCTGCACTGGACTCCAATGGGCCGATTCCATTGCACGGCTGTTGAGCATTGTATCCATCGCATTTTTCCTGCTGAGCCTGTTTGCGTTCAGCTCCAAGGGGCTTCGGAAAAGCATGCACCGCACCAGCAGTGACCGCCGGGTTCGCTATCCCGCCGGAATGCAAATGGGCAACTTCCTGCTGGTCACCGGGTTTATCATTGTCGCTGCATTTATTTCAAACATCTATCCCATTTTCCACCTGTTCTCCGCGGGCTTCTCCTATATCATTCAGGGGCTTGTGGCATTGTTTGCGTTCTTCTCAGGCAAATTCCACCGCCGAGTTCTGGTAGACAGCGCCATTGACCAGGCCGAGCAGTCTGTTGCAGAGGACAGTATCCTCAATGCCGAGGCAAGGGGTGAGGCGAGCTGGGTTACCACCATGGTTGAGGTCATCGCCTTTGTGGTGGTGGTTCTGGTGGTCATCTATGCCCTGTATCGACTGATGATGAAGCTCCGGGAAAAGGGCGTTCGTCTCCCCGGTTTTCTCCGGAACTTCCGGGATCGTTTTGCACCGGTGGCCGAAGAGGATTATGTGGATGAAACAGAAAATCTCTTTAATGCCAAGGAAATGCTGGGCGATACCCGAGCCAGAATGAAAAAGGCGCTCCACAAGCTGCGGGAACGTCCGCAAAAGCTGGAGGATTTCCCGGACAATCGGATGAAGCTTCGATTTGCATTTCAGCAGCTTTTGAAAAAGCTTATGGCCCAGGACCCCAGTGCTGCCGCCATGACCCCCAATGAGCTGCAATCCCGGGACCTGTCCGACGATGCCCAGGCAGCGAAATTTATGGAATACTACAACGAAGCCCGGTATTCCAGTCGGGATATTCCCGACGACGCCGTGAGCTGCGCCCGCAATATGCTGAAAAAAGCTCGATAATTCCCCATCAGCAGGATCTCTTTGGAGGTCCTGCTGATTTTATTTGGGACGAAAATCCGGAAATAGTGGATGAAAAAACGAATTTTTTCAAAATTTTTGCCCGGTACTCTTGACATTTCCGCCGGATTATCCTATAAATGCTTAGAATCAAGCAAAATAACCGAAAATCAGAAAGGAACTTATATGAAATACCGGACACCCACCCATGTCTGCGCCCAGGAGGACTCCAGCCATGGTGCGGAATAATCAAACCATCCCACTGCTGCTCTGTCTCCTGGCGGGGCTGCTTCTATTATTGACCGGCTGCACCGCCGATGCCGCCGAACTTCCCGCCGAGGGCAATACCGATTCCGGCACCTGGGGCATTACCGCCGCAGGCCCCGTCACCACCGGTGCTGTGGCAATCTCCGATGATGAGAATGCCGCCGGGGATGATATTTTAAACGGAAACGATACGCCTCTGGCCGATGCGCTCATTTCCTCCACTGCCCTCTCTGCTGCCATGGAGCAGTACAGCATCGCGTCGGACAGCACTGCCGCTCAGGCGCTTCGGCAAATCAACACCACCTATGCACAGAGCCTGAGTCAGGAGCAAAAGGACGGCCTTCTGGTCTTTCTCTTTGAGGGAGCCGGTGAAAATCAGGACCCTGAGGAGCGCAAAGACGCCATGTGCGTGGTGGTCCGAGACGGTGAGATTCTCTACCTCAGCACCTGCTGCAGCACCATCCCCGACTACCCCTTCTCCCCCTGGAAAAACGATGGCTCCGACGTTCCTACCCTTTGCTCCGGCGTCTACTCCTTTGACACCGTAAACCACAACGGCATCTATGCAGCACTGCGGGTCCGGAACGACAAGGTCATCCGCTTCCATGATGATACGGAGTTCTATGCCGACGTGTCCAACAATGAGAGCATTCAGGTCCATCGCCGCGGTCGTGAGGAAAACTCTCCGGACGACGAGATTTGGGCCAATTCCATCGGCTGTCTGCTGGTGGGACATGCGGGCACCGATCCGGAGGACGACTATGCCACCTTCGCCCGCGCCGTAGGGATTCTCAACGAAGGCGCCACCGGACGTACTCCCTATCAAAATGTTGTATATGGCACCCTGATTGTAGACCGCAGTCTTGGCGCCGATTATCTCCGGTCCGTCGGCTATTCCGATGAAGCCATCGCCGCACTGGAGGGCTGATCCATAAACAAAAACCCCTGGGAACGAAGCAACTGCTCCATTCTCAGGGGTTCTTTTATTGTTCATCCCGGAACGCTTACTTAGTTAAAGCTTCCCAGCTGCTTTCCA
The DNA here is from genome assembly GCA_963615825.1 of Flexilinea sp. Classification (GTDB taxonomy): domain Bacteria; phylum Bacillota; class Clostridia; order Oscillospirales; family Oscillospiraceae; genus HGM13006. The sequence goes on along the minus strand of CAVEIY010000098.1, from coordinate 3,172 downwards.
GCAAGCACATGGAAATGCAGGTGATGCACGGTCTGACCGGCATCTGCACCGCAGTTGGTCACCACGCGGAAGCCCTCAGAGAAGCCCATTTCACGGCTCAGTTTGGCAATGACCTCATAGATATGCCCAACAACAGGCGCCATCTCCGGCCCAATCTCCGCAGCAGACGCAATGTGCTGCTTGGGGATCACCAGAAAATGCATGGGTGCCAGGGGTTCAATGTCCTTAAACGCAAAGCAAAGCTCGTCCTCATAGACCTTGGTAGTCGGGATTTCCCCAGCCATGATCTTGCAGAAAATGCAATCTTCCATGATTGTGCCTCCTTACTTCTTCACATGCTCGGATACATAGTTGTCTACAACCGCCAGGGCATTGTCCAGCATCAGAGGATCCTTGCCGCCGCCCATTGCAGAGTCGGGCTTACCGCCGCCGGAACCGCCGGTGATGGCAGTGACCGTGCGAATCAGATCGCCAGCCTTAATGCCGGCTGCCACAGCCTTCTTACCGCAAACTGCATTGAAGGTGATCTTCTCGTCGGATACAGAGGACAGCACCGCAACCACACTCTCGTCCTTCTCCCGGAGCATATCACCGATCTTTCTGAGCGCACCGGCGCTCATAGAGGACAGGGTGGTGGTGATGACGTTAAGTCCCTCTACCTTCTTCGCAGCATAGAGGAACCGCTCTGCATCGCTGGCCAGGAGCTTGCTCTGCATCTGATCCAGCTGCTGACGAAGCTCCTTGCCCTCGCGGATGACCTGATCCAGACGGGTCAGAACCTCCTGCGGCGTTGTTTTCATCACGCTGGCAGCCTTCCGAAGCTGGAAGGTGTTTGCAGCAGCCAGCCGCAGGTTCTCCTTGCCCACCAGTGCCTCAATACGACGAACACCGGACGCAACGGAGCCTTCGCTGATGATGGTAAACGAACCGATTCTTGCGGTATTGGTCAGGTGGGTACCGCCGCACAGCTCCTTGGACACATCGCCCATGGACACAACCCGAACGCTGTCGCCGTATTTCTCACCGAACAGTGCCATTGCGCCCTCTTTCTTTGCCTCGTCAATTCCCATGACCTTCGTGGTAATGGGCAGTCCTTCCAGGATTGCATCGTTGACAAACTCCGTGATCTCCTTGATTTCGTCCTCGGTGATGGCGGAGAAGTGGGTAAAGTCAAAGCGGATGTGATCCGGCGTATTCAGGGAGCCTGCCTGATGGACATGGTCGCCCAGGACCTTCTGCAGTGCTGCCTGGAGCAGATGGGTAGCAGAATGGGCACGGGAAATGGCCTCACGCCGCTCCTGATCTACGGTTCCGGTAACAGTATCCTCTACCGCCAGGGAGCCGCTGGTCATCTTGCCGTAGTGGAGGTACTTTCCAGCCTTGTCCTTCTGCACGTTCGTAACCGTAAAGACGTTCTCGCCCACGGTGATGGTGCCCTCGTCCGGAGACTGGCCGCCCATCTCCGCATAGAACGGAGTCTGATCCAGTACCACAATGCCCTCTTCGCCCTGACGGATGGAGGAGCAAGGCTCGCCGTCGGTCACAATGGCAAGGATTTTGCCCTGTGCGGTGAGGCTGCCGTCGTAGCCGGTGAAGGTTGTGGGGGTTGCATCATCCAGCCCCAGGTCAATTCCGGCCCAGGCCAGGTTGCCCAGCGCCTCACGTGCCTTACGCGCACGGACACGCTGCTCCTCCATCAGGTTCTGGAATGCCTCCTGATCCACGGTCATGCCCTCGTCCTCTGCCATCTCAATGGTCAGGTCAATGGGGAAACCATAGGTGTCATAGAGCTTAAAGGCATCTGCGCCGGAGAACACCGTCTCGCCCTTGGCCTTATGCTCTTCAATCATGCTGTTGTAAATCCGCAGTCCTGCGTCGATGGTCTTGTTGAAGTTCTCCTCTTCCACGCGAATGACCTTGGTGATATACGCCTGACGCTCCCGTAGCTCAGGGTAATGGCCCTCGTTCTCATGCACCACGGTATCGCAGACCTTATACAGGAACGGCTCGTTGACGCCCAGGAGCTTACCATGCCGAGCAGCACGGCGCAGCAGGCGGCGCAGCACATAGCCTCTGCCTTCGTTGGAGGGCAGCACGCCGTCGCAAATCATAAACGTAGCGGAGCGGATATGGTCGGTGATGACGCGGAGGGAAACGTCCTTCTCGTGGCTCTGACCGTAGCTGGCGCCGGTGATCTCGGTAACCTTGTTGGTGATGTTCATAACGGTATCCACATCGAATAGGCTGTCTACATCCTGGCAAACCACAGCCAGACGCTCCAGGCCCATGCCGGTGTCGATGTTCTTCTGCACCAGCTCGGTGTAGTGGCCCTGACCGTCGTTGTTGAACTGGGAGAATACCACGTTCCAGACTTCCATATACCGGTCGCAGTCGCAGCCTACGGTGCAGCCGGGCTTGCCGCAGCCATACTTCTCGCCGCGGTCATAGTAGATCTCGGAGCAGGGGCCGCAGGGACCGGAGCCGTGCTCCCAGAAGTTATCTTCCTTGCCGAACTTAAAGATATGATCCTTGGGAACGCCGATTTCCTCGTTCCAGATGCGGTAAGCCTCGTCGTCGGCAGGGGTGGTCTCATTGCCTGCGAAGACGGAAGGATACAGACGGTCGGGATCCAGGCCCACCCACTCGGGAGAGGTCAGGAACTCCCAGGCCCAGTGAATGGCCTCGTTCTTGAAGTAGTCGCCAAAGGAGAAGTTGCCCAGCATCTCAAAATAGGTGCCGTGACGTGCGGTGTGGCCGATGTTCTCGATGTCGCCGGTACGGATGCACTTCTGGCAGGTGGTAACACGGTGACGGGGGGGCTCCTGATCGCCGGTGAAGAAGGGCTTCATGGGCGCCATGCCGGAGTTGATGAGCAGCAGAGACGGATCGTTCTGCGGGATCAGGGAAAAGCTGGGCAGGCGAAGATGGCCCTTGGTCTCAAAGAAAGACAGGAACATCTCACGAAGCTCGTTGACGCCAAAGTTTTTCATACAAATTCCTCCATATTTTAAGCAATGACCGAAGGCCCGCGTAAAAAAATAAACCCGCCCCCAGAAACAGGGGCGGGAGTCAAGCTCACGCGGTACCACCCTGATTTGTCTCAAGAAAAGACACCTCAGACGCCTTAACGGGGACGAACGTACCGGTTTTCCGGTCAGCTCAGGAGTGGCCT
>CAVEIY010000097.1:0-7588 GCA_963615825.1 Flexilinea sp. | reverse complement strand
AATTTTCATGAATATCCTTTGCGTAAATCATCCCTGTACCTCCTCCATGGAAATGTTCAAAACCTTCATGTTGCCTGCAATCACCTGGGGCTTGGTGGCAAACTTATGGTGGAAGGATTCCTCCATATCCGCCTTAAACTTCTCCGGCTCCACCACGCCGCTGACCTTTACCGTTGCCGCCAGCATCGGCGTGTTGGGGAATACCTTACCCAGGACTTCTTTGGAGATTCCGTTGGCGTCGATGGTGCATACCCGTCCGGCATAGCCGCCCAGCAGCGGACGAATTTCTTCCGGCGTTTTTTTCGTATTGATGATAATTGCGCCGGATTCCTTTAAGCCTGCGGTAACGTCAACACATTCAATGAGTCCCTCGTCTACCACCACCACATAATCCGGCTCGTAGATATTGGAATGGATGCTGCAGCGCTGGGTGCTGATTCGATTATAGGCCGTGATGGGCGCACCGCTGCGCTCGGGGCCGTATTCCGGAAAGCCCTGTACATATTTTCCGGAGGAGAACGCCGCATCCGCCAGCAGAAGGCACGCGGTTTTTGCGCCCTGTCCGCCGCGGCCATGCCAGCGGATTTCCACCATATCCTGATTGTTCACAAAAATACCTCCCTGTTTTTGATGCAGCCGGAGTATACAAAAAGCGGCCTCGTCCGTAAAGGGACGAAAGCCGCAAACGCTTCGTGATACCACCCGTTACTGCATACCAACATATGCATCCCCAGATAACGGCAGGGTACCGGCAGCGCCTACTACAATGTTTGGGCTGCTGTTCAGAAGTGATGTTCAGATCGCCGCTACTGTCACCGGGCTTCCACCGCCCCCGGCTCGCTTTGGAGTTTGCCTGCGTCCTACTGTCTTCGTCATTACATTTACAGTGTTTTTAACTTGGGTCTATCATAGTCTCCCAGGAGGAATTTGTCAATATGCATTTTCCATTTCACGCAACAACCTTTTTGCGATTTTTCCTGCGGTTTTTGTACAACTTGCGCAGTCTTTTGTGCATATCCAGCGTACAAACGTATGCCCACAGCGCAGTAGATGAATATCTGTCATGCACTTCCGTCATTGCAGGTTTTCCGTCTATTAAAGCCGCAAAATATTTTTGCATTTTTCTCACAAAACCCCTTGACAGATTTTCGTTTCTGTTGTATATTGTAGACACAAAGAAGAAAGGAATGATTCCAATGAAGTAATCCAGCACGACAGTTCAGCGAGCGACTCTGTCGGAAGATTTGCAGGTTTGATAGGTGTAATCTTGCATCGTTTATTTTCATGCGTTTGAAACCCCGCCTAATTATGTTATCCGGGATTTCCGGTTGAAAATAGATATTCCAACACTGGGAGGTACACTCCGATGTACTGATCGAATGTTCATCCGATCCACCCACCGATGGAGGCAAGGGTCCCATGCACAACTGAGATTTTCTTCAGTTCGTCAAATATGAAATTTTAAGACAAGTCCCCGCATGGCAATCGCCGTCCGGGTAATGAAGTTGGAGGTAAATTCCCATGTACTGATCCGTCAATCGTCCAGATGCCATTTTGTTGGAGGCTCGGGTCCCATGAAAAACGAAAGCGGAGATCCCGCATATCTGATTTAGTTCGATTCATAAGATTCTGGAGGACAGTCCCGTGAACAGATGACCTGGCAATGACGCCGCAGTACCTTTGTAAAAAATAATTTCATATGAAAGGATGAGAGGGGTATGAGTGAACCCACTCAGCAGTAGCTGCCGTGTATGGTGAAGAAGGATACCATGCACGGCAGTTTTTTGCGCCCTTCCTCCATTTTTCAGAAACGCGCTTTTCTTCATCAAACTGCACTACATGACGCGAAAATGACCCGACACCATCTCGTGTCAGGTCATTTTGTTATCCCAGTCCCACATGAAATACCGGCACATATACCACGCTGCCCCGAATTTGCCGGGATTCCATCAGCCATATACGTTGCGTCTGAATGGTTACCGGTTCCGGAGGCTCCGGCAGGACTCCCTCCGGCATTCGGCAGCGCCGCACCAGCGTAATATGGGGCAAGAAATTCCGATTTTCCACCACGAAGCCATTTTGCTTGAGCGTTTCTCCCAATTTCTCAGAAAGTGCAGCAGCTTCGTGACTGCTGCCAGTGAGATACCACAGCCGTTCCTGACCTTTTCCCGCAAACCAGCCGTAGTCCCCCAGGGTGACGGAAAATGGCCGCATGTTCTGAGCCGCTTGGGTCAGGATTTCCTTGAGCAGACCAAGCCGCTCCGGCGGAACCTCCCCCAGAAATTGCAGGGTCATATGGAGGTTCTCCATGGCGGTATCACGTCCAGACTCCGCCACCGTGCTGATTTTCCCTTGCTGCGCCCGGAGCTGCTGCTTTTCCCGTTCCGATGGAAGCAGCGCATAGAACAGCCTCATAGAATGCCGCCCTCTCTCAGTTTTCTCAGCTGCTGCGCCGTCATCTGCCATTTCCAGTTGCCCGTTGGGACACCAGGTACGTTAATTCTCGCCTCATCTCCCAGGCCCAGTATATCCTGTACCGGGAATATGACAGCAGCCGCATGGGATTCCAGAAGCTCCTTCAGGATTTTCTCCGGCGCTGTGGCATCTCTCTGGGATTCCAGGAAGCCCTTTAGGGTCTGGTTGTCATGGGTTCCGCTGAAAAACACCCGATTGGCCGCCTCTTCCGGGGCCATGTGTGCCATCTCCTGGGCATTGAACTGCCAGACATTCATCCCCGGCAAGCCTGTATGTCGCAGAAGCACCGTTACCTGGCTATCTAACGCCCCCAAGTCCTCTGCCACAATCGGCAGCTGGCCCAGTTCCTGCGCCAGTGCCCGGAACAGCGCAACGCCAGGCCCCTTCATCCAATAGCCGCTCTTGGCCGTTTCTCCGGATGGAATGGCATAATAGGCCGCAAAGCCCCGGAAATGATCCATCCGCACAAAGTCGAACCGAGAAAGAGCCTGCTTCACCCGTCCGGTCCACCAGGCATAGTCGTCCTGGGCCATTCGCTCCCAGTCATAAAGAGGATTGCCCCAGTCCTGTCCCTCCGGCGTGAAATAATCCGGTGGGCAACCGGCCCGCAGTGTCGGATATCCCTGTTCATCCAGCTGAAACAGCTCCCGATGCGCCCAGGTATCCGCGCCATCCACCGCAGCATAAATGGGAAGATCCCCGATCAGCGCAATGCCCAGCTTTCCTGCATAGTCCTTCAGCTGGTTCCACTGGCAGAAGAACCGATACTGCTCCTGCCGCAGCTGCTCCAGCTCCGCCCGATAACGCGCCTTTAGCTCTGGAAGATTCTTGCGCTCCCGGTACTGGGTTGGCCAGGTCTGCCAGGGCTTCTCTCCGTTGACACGGCGCAGAACCGTAAACAGCACGTAATCATCCAGCCAAAAGGCATTTTCCCGACAGAAATCCGGATATCCGTCCATATCCACAGGCCGCTCCGGGTCAATATACCGCGGATCTCCTGCGAAAATTCCCCGGCTGGAATAGGGCGAATCTCCATCGCCCACCGGGCACAGGGGCAGCAGCATCCAGTTCTGGTAGCCTGCCTGATGAAGCGCATCCAGGAAGTCATAGGCACCCTGCCCCATCGTTCCGCCGGGCAGCGAAAACAGTGGGCACAGGATTCCCTTCCCCTGAGGTTTTTTTACCGTCCCAGGCAGCGGGGAATAGCATTCCTGCTCCCCCTCCCGATAGAGCATGGCTCCGGCACACGGCCCCAAGGTCATGGTATCTCCGGAAATCACCGTGCCCGTCAATAAATCCAGCCATTGCCGTCCGTCCCGCCGCAGAGGAACCGTCTGTTCCTCCCAGGATCGGTTGACATAAATTCCGGCTGTTTCTCCTTTCCACCGGCGTTCCAGCATAAAAACCGCATCGTTGACCGCCATGTAGTGCGCCGTTCCATCCGTCAGCACCGGATATTCCTTCCTGAGGTTCGACAGCATGCGCACATGATATTGAAGATCACCGTTTTCTCTCCCCCAAGGGAATGTTCCGCGGTTAAAGGGGTCTGCATAGCCCTCCATTCCTGCCTCGTCGCCATAGTACACGCAGGGCACCCCAGGGAATGCAAACAGCAGCACATCCAGCAGCCGAAGCCGCCGCTCCGCCATCATTCTTTTTTCCTCCGGCAGCCGGTAGTGTTCCCGCTCCGGCTCAGAAAATCCCTCCGGTGCTTCTCCCAGTACCGTAAGAATTCGCGGCGTATCATGGGTTCCCACCAGGTTCAGCGCCCCATAGAGTGCCGATTCCGGATAGTTCTCCCGAATGGCTTCCATTTCTTCGGCAAACGCTCCGGCAGACTTCTGCCCCAACAGGAACGCCACCGCTCCATCCCGGAACGGATAGTGCATGGTACAGTCCAGCTCCTGTCCCAGCAGATATTCCCGCAGCCGGTCATAGCTGATTTTATGACTGGCGTCCTCCCAGACCTCGCCCAGCAGCAGCGCGTCCTTCTTTTCCCGCTTACAGGCGTTTCGTATGGCCGCAATAAACGGGTCCGGAAGCTCATCTGCCACGTCCAGACGCCACCCAGAGGCCCCCAGGCGCAGCCATTTCCGAATCACGCCGTTTTCTCCGCAGATCAGTTCCTGATACCCCGGATTCATCTCCTCCACATCCGGCAGAGAGTCCACCCCCCACCAGCATTCATAGCCAGCCGGGTACTCCGTCCCAAAGCGGTACCAATCGTCATAGGGACTGGGTGCATCCCCGTAGGCCCCAGGCCCCGGGTAGTTCCCCCAACGGTTAAAATAGACGCTGTCGTCGCCGGTATGGCTGAATACGCCGTCGAGAATGATCCGAATTCCCAGCGTCTTTGCATGGCTGCACAGAGCTTTAAAATCCTCCTCGGTTCCGAATCCTGGGTCAACGGTCAGATAATCCGCCGTGTCATATTTGTGGTTGCTGGAGGCTAGAAAAATGGGATTCAAATAGATTGCCCCCACGCCCAGGGATTTCAGATAGGGCAGCTTCTGTTCAATCCCCCGGAGATTGCCCCCGAAAAACGGCCAGCGCGTCACCCGCAGGTTTTCATCCCGGCAGTAGAAGGGCGTATCGTCCCAGCTCTGCATCACCATGCGTCTGGTTCCCCTCCAGCCCTCCGGATGGGCTGCATTTTCCTGACACTGGAGCCAATCTGTCCCCCGGGAAAACCGATCCGGAAAAATCTGATAGACCACGGCATTTCGGTACCATTCCGGCAGCGTCTGGGGCCGGTAGACGGTAATCTGCCAGGACTCCGGCTGATCGGTGCAGATTCCCGTTCCGCCGGTGTCCTTTCCGTAGAATACCGTTCCGTTCGGAGTATCTACCCGAAAATAGTACCAGACCAGTCCCGGCGTTTCCGGCGCCGACAGCTCCGCCCAATAGCGTCCGTTTGCTTCCCGCACCATGGGGATCAGCGTTTCCTTTCCGGTCCACAGCCGCAAATAGACCTGTCCCGGATTCTCTTCCGCAATGTCCAGACTGATTTTCACCGTTGTCCCAGCGGGCACTGCGCCATAGGGGCTGCGATATTCCTGTTTTCGGGAGTTATGATAGAGTTCCATGTAAGCCTCCGTGATGGTTCACGCATAAAATAAGGGAGGGAAGGACGCACCCACGTCCTCCCCTCGTCCGAATGAGGGAGCTTATCCCGTAATTTTCTGATAGATGTCCAAATACTTCTTTGCGCTGATTTTCCAGCTGAAATCCTGGGCCATCGCCTGACGCTGGAGCGCTTTCCAGGCATCGGGATGCGTCCGGTATACGTCCAGCGCCGACAAAATGCAGTTTTTCAGTTCTTCGCCGCTGGGATTTCGGAAGGAGAAGCCGGTTCCCTCTCCGGTATACTGATTGTAGGGAATCACGCTGTCCTTCAGTCCTCCGGTTTCCCGCACCACCGGCAGCGTACCATAGCCCATGGCAATCATCTGGCTCAGTCCGCAGGGTTCAAACAGCGACGGCATCAGCAGCAGATCCCCCGCCGCATACATCCGGCACGACAGCGGCTCATCGAAGGTACACCGGAATGCAATCTGATTGGGGAAGGCTGCGCTGTAATTGCCCAGCAGCCGCTGATAGTTCTCGTCTCCGGTACCCAATACCGCCAGCTGCACATCCTGATGAACCAACGACTCCAGTGCCCAGGCCAGCAGATCCATGCCCTTCTGGTCCGTGAGCCGGGAGATCAGCACCATCAGCGGCGTATCCGGCTGCTGCGGCAGGTTCAGCTCCTTCTGAAGCTCTGCCTTGCACAGCGCCTTTCCCGCCATATTCTCCGCCGTGAAGGGATGCGCTGCCTTCTCCGGAGAGAATTTAACCGTATCAATGCCATTGAGGATGCCTGCAAGCCGGTCTTTATGCTGACTGAGCACACCATCCAGTTCCTCACCGTACTGCCAGGTGCAGATTTCTCCGGCATAGGTCGGGCTGACTGTGGTGATATAATCCGTATAGTAAAGGCCGCCCTGTAGGAAATTGATGGCGTCCTCATGCCACCGCAGCTGATCCGCCGCATTTTTACAGGTATGCAGCGCCAGCAGGTCGCCCAGTGCAAACTCTCCGCAAATTCCCTGGAATTTCAGGTTATGAATGGTCAAAACCGTGCGGATTTTTTGATACGCATCGATCTGCCGGTACTGCTCATGGAGGAAAACCGGTACCAGCGCCGTATGCCAGTCGTTGCAGTGGATCACGTCCGGGAAGAAGCCGTCCAGATGCATCAGGCATTCCAGAATTGCCTTGGAGAAGAAGGCCACACGCTCGCAGTCGTCTCCATAGCCATAGGCAGCGTCCCGATAAAAGTAGAACTCATTGTCCACAAAGTAATACTGGATGCTTCCCACCTTTAGGGTTTCAATGCCGCAGTACTGATTTCGCCAGCCCAGTGGCACCGTAAATACCGCCAGCTTCTTCATTTTATCCCGGTACTCCGCAGGAATCTGTCGAAGCTTGGGCAGAATCACACGAATCTCGCAATTTCTTCCCTTGAGGGCAGCAGGCAGGCTTCCTGCCACGTCGCCCAGTCCGCCGGTCTTAATAAAGGGCGACGCCTCAAAGGCCGCAAACAGCACATTCATCTTCTTCGCCATGGGATCGCCTCCTTACAGCTCCTGCTTCTTTCCGATCACAAAGGGCTTTTTCTCGCTGCCGGACAGCTTCACGTCCGGGCTGATTTTTACGTTCTTATCGCAGATCACATTTTCCACCACGGCGCCCTCGCCAATGGTGCAGTGCTGCATCAGAACGGAATTCCGGACCACAGCGCCCTTTCCGATTTCAACGCTTCGGAACAGGATGGAGTTCTCCACCGTTCCCTCCAGAATGCAGCTGGCCGCCACCAGAGAGTTCTTTACATTAGCGCCTGGGAGATATTTGGCCGGAGGAGAATCCTGCGTTTTGGTGAGCACCGGACGATCCTCGGCAAACAGCTCCGCCTGCACCTCGGGACGCAGCAGGTCCAGAGATACATGCATATAATCCTCTGCATTGTCCACCGCATGTTCATAGCCGCCGTAGCACCAGGAATTCACCTGAATCTGCCCCAAACTGGTGGCCAGGATATCCATAATGTCAATATAGCCCAGGTTCTGGT
>CAVEIY010000096.1:3705-7811 GCA_963615825.1 Flexilinea sp. | reverse complement strand
CCAGCTCCTTGGGGATATTCTCCCGAATCTCGCGGATCTCCGGGAACGTCAGCTCTCTTGCCAGCACCACCCGGGTTGCCCCCAGGTCATACCATGCCCGAGCCGTATCCGCAGACACAACCCCCATCTGTGTGCTGATGTGCCGCTCTACCTTGGGGGCATACCGCTCTGCCGCCTTGAATACCCCCAAATCTCCCAGAATAAAGGCATCCACGCCGATGTCCTGGCACAGCTCAAAGAACGGCGGCATCTGCCGAATTTCGCCAGTACGGGCCAGCACATTGGCCGTTACATAGACCTTTACACCGTTTTCGTGGCAGAATTTCACTGCCTCGGTCAGCTCCTGGTCGCTGAAATTACCGCATTTGGCCCGCATGCCGTAGGATTTGCCTGCCAGATAGACCGCATCCGCCCCATAGCGCACGGCCATTTGCAGCCGTTCGGGATCTCCCGCAGGGGAAAGCAGCTCCGGTTTATTGGGCATTGACTGTCTCCTCCTCGCCGTCGTCGTTCACAATCGTCTCCTGATAGTAAGGCTCTTCGTCTCCCGTGGTGTCATCACCGGCAGTGGTTTCGTCTCCACCCGTCTGGTTCTGATCGTCCGATGCATCATCCGTTGTATCGCTTTCTACCCCATTCAGGAAGTCCTGCTGATCCATATACGTCTCAAAGAAGGTATGGGTACCCGTATCATTGAGGGCATAGAAATAGTAGTCGGTATTGTCCGGATGAATGGCTGCCATGATACTGGCAAGACCGGGGTTGGCAATGGGTCCAGGGGGCAGTCCCTTATTCTTATAGGTGTTATAGGGGTTGTCCACCGCCAGGTCATTGGCCGTCAGCTCCGTCTTATGCTCGCCCAGGGCATATTCCACTGTTGCGTCAATCTGCAACAGCTCATGGACCCGGGTGTTCAGGCGGTTATAGATGACCGAGGAAATCAGACTGCGCTCCTGATCGCTGCCGGCCTCTTTCTCAATCAGAGAGGCCACGGTAATGATCTTCCGGACATCCATCATGGCGTTGTCAATCTCTTCGTCCGTAAAGCTGCCCTCATTCTCCATCCGGGTACGGATCGAGTCGTTCAGCGTATCAATATCCGCCTTCATGGTTTCGGTAAACTTGCTGTCGAAGTTGGCCAGCATCTTATTGATGACCCGCACGGGGTTATCGTCCACATAGAAATCATAGGTATCCGGGAACAGATAGCCCTCCAGCCGGTTTTCATCTCCATAGGACAGGTCCTGCAGGAAATCGAAATCAAACTCATAGTTTGCCGCAGTATCCTCCAGGTCCTCCATGGTGCAGACCTCATTCTCAGCCAGCATGGAGAAAATCTGGTCGCAGGAGTAGCCCTCGGGGAAAGTCAGGGTGACGGTCTTTCTGGCCTCACTGGAGGATGCCAGTCCATTGACCAGCGCATGATAGTCAAACAGCTGATTCAGTTCAAAGGTACCTGCGCTGAACTTTTCCTCTGCATGACTGAACTTTCCATAGAGGATAAACAGGAACTTATAGCGCACCAGTCCGTGTTCCTTCAGGTTCTGGGCCACATCCTCCAGGGTATCGCCATCCTGAATGGTAACGGTAATCACGTTGTCCGACTTGGTGAGCGCCAAAACGTCATCCGCTGCAAACCACATGGCAACCGCCAGAGCCAGCGACAGTCCCAGCACCACCAGCATATAGATGATCGTATGCTTCAGGCTCCGCGGCTTTTCGTCCGCCTGTCCGTCGTCATAGGCTTCATCATAGCCCTCATCATATTCGCCGTCGTACGCTTCATCGTCATAATACTCGTCGTCATAGTATTCGTCGTCGTAATATGCGTCCTCATCGTACTCCGCTCCATCTTCCTGCGTCGGAGCATCCTCATAGGAAAGAGACGCATCTTCATAGTCGAGGCTGTCTTTCTTCTCCGGCTCCTGCGCCTTGTCTTTTTTCTTCATGCCTCGCCCTCCATTCCACAAAAAATGATTCCATGGTCCGTTGCAATGGCATCCATGGTAATATCGTGCTGTTCCACCGGAACCCCCGGCAGCAGCTGCCCGCAGATCCCTATGGTTTTCCCAGAAAACGCTGCAAGGAAACGGTCATAATAGCCCTTTCCTCTGCCCAGTCGCCGACCTGCCAAATCGTATGCAAGTCCCGGCACCAAGATCAGTTCAATGTTCTCTACCGGTACCACAGGGGCGTCCGGCCTCGGCTCTAAAATTCCAAACGCACCCGGAATCAGCTGTTCCAAATCGTCGATGCGTCGTGCTGTCATCACGCCGTCCTGCTCGCATCGAGGCAGCACCAGTGTTTTTCCCATCCGCAGAATTTCCTCCAGCACCAGGGAAAGATCCACCTCCGGCGGTATTGCCGCATATGCCATAATCGAATCCGCCTGGCAAAACCATTCCGATTCCAGCACCCACCGGCACAGCAAAGCATCGTCTGCCGTTTTGGGCATGGTGCGGACCCGTCGGCGGAATTCCTTCTTACTTTCTGTCATAGACCATATACTGTGCCACGGTATCCGGCTGGAACTCTCCGCCTGGCAGCATTCCCGCCAGGGTCAGTCCAAACTCAATGGCTGCACCGGGTGCTCGACCGGTGATGATTTTTCCATCCACCACGGCTTCCTTGTCCGGATGCAGAATCGCCTTGCCCATTTCCGCTTCGCAGCCGGGATAGCAGACTGCATGCCGTCCGTCCAGCCAGCCCCGTTTTCCCAGGATCGTTGGAGCAGCGCAGATCGCAGCCACATAGCGGTCATGCTGAAGCGCATATTCCACCGCTGCCATCGCCGCTTCGCTTCCTTCCATGGAGGCAACCCCGCCCAATCCGCCGGGAAGCACAATCATATCCATTTCCTTCAGGTTCATTTCCTCTACGGTGAGATCTGCCGCCACGGAAATCCCATGGGCGCCGGGAATCAGGGTTCCGCCAATGCCCACCAGCTCCACTGGCAGTCTTGCGCGGCGCAGTACGTCACAGGTTGCCACGGCTTCCACTTCTTCAAAGCCCTCGCCCAGCAGCAAATAAATCATTCCAGTACCTCCTTTACGGCACGGTAAACATCTTCATGAATCTCGTCAATGGAACGCATTTTCCCGTCTTTGGTGCAGGCAATCCGCTTCCAGCCGAACCGCTCTGCCGCCTCACCGGCTGCAACCCGGCATGCCCGCAGATAGCTGTCGTCCCGCTCGTGGATGTCTGCGGTGGTACCGGTCTGCGCTTCTCTGCGGTGCATATTTCGTTCGGTCAGGTCCACCGGAACATCCAAATAAATCACCAAATCCGGCTTTGGCAGACCCAGCAGCCGATATTCATAGTCAAACAGCCAGTCAAAAAAATCCGTCCGCTCCGTTCCCTGGAGCTTGCTGCCCTGATGGACCGCATTGGAGGTGGTATAGCGATCCGCAATCACCAGGCCGCCCTGACGGTAATATGCGCCCCAATCCTGCTGATAGGAAGCGTACCGGTCCACCGCATAAAACGTGGAGGCCGCAAACGCATTGACATCTGAGGGCTTTTCTCCAAAATCGCCCCGGAGATACTCCCGGATCAGCGCAGAGGACTCCTCCTGATACCGCGGAAACTCAATCTTGCGGCAGTCGATGGATTCCCGCTGGAGCCGTTCCAGCAGTGCCGCAGTCTGTGTTGCCTTTCCGGAGCCGTCTGTTCCCTCCAGTACAATCAGCTTTCCCATGGTATCATCCTTTCATCCTGCGCACAATTACCCGCCAGAGGAATTTGGGCAGCCGCATCATCCGTCCCAAACGGCTTGGCTCCTGAATCAGCCGGTACAGCCACTCCAGATTGCAGCGGATCATCCATTTGGGTGCGCGCTTAACATTCCCTGCAAAGCCGTCGAGACTGCCGCCCAGCCCCAGCATCAGCCCCACCTGCAAATCCTTCCGGTGGTTCCACATAAACTGCTCCTGCTTGGGGGACCCCAGGCAGACCAGCAATATATCGGGCTTTTTGTCATTGATCTCTGCAATCACCGGCGCTTCGTCCTGAAAATAGCCGTCATGCATACCGCAGATGGTAAGCTCCGGATATGTTTCATGGAGCTTTTTCGCCGCAGCCTCTGCCACACCGGGCTTGCTGCCCAG
>CAVEIY010000096.1:0-3695 GCA_963615825.1 Flexilinea sp. | reverse complement strand
CCCAGAAAATAAAAGCTCTTTTCCGTATGCTCCAGCTTTGCCATCAGGTTCTGGGCAAAATCAATGCCCGCAACCTTTTCCTTCAGGGGCGTTCCCAAAATCTTGGCTCCCAATACTACGCCTGCACCATCGGGCAAAATCAGGTCTGCCTGGCAGATCATCTCTCGCAATTTCTGATCGCCGAGTGTCTCATAGACAATCTCTGAATTGGGCGTTACGCCATATGACGCCCCCGGCTGGCTGAGCAGCCGCATTGCCGCATCCAGTGCCTCGTCCATGGTTACATTATCAAAGGGAATTCCCATGATTTCCACACGCATAGCTGATTCTCCTCGAGATACACACAAGTTTTCATGCTATTCTAGCATATTTTCACTGTCTTGTCTATTTCTTTTCCCGAAAGGTGCAACAAGACGCCGGAGGCAGGCTGGTTCCCGCTCCGGCGTCTTGGCTTCATGTTATTAGCTATTCAGGAAGCGGCTTAAGAACTCGCGGGTTCTCGCCTGCTGCGGATGCTCAAACACTTCCTTGGGATTGCCCTGTTCGCAGATCACGCCCTCCGACATAAACACTACGTGGCTGCAAACGTCTCTTGCAAAGGCCATCTCATGGGTGACGACCAGCATGGTCATCCCCTCTGCCGCCAGATCCCGCATAACTGCCAGCACCTCGCCCACCATTTCCGGGTCCAGAGCTGAGGTCGGCTCGTCAAACAGCAGCAGCTCCGGCTCCATGGCCAGGGCACGGGCTATGGCAACACGCTGCTTCTGGCCGCCGGACAGCTGCCGGGGCCGGGCATTGATATACGGTGCCATTCCCACCTTTTCCAGATAGCGCATGGCGTTCTTCTTGGCCTCTTCCTTGTTCTTTTTGAGCACACGGGTCTGCCCCACCATGCAGTTCTCCAGCACGGTCATATTGGCAAACAGGTTAAAGGACTGGAATACCATGCCAACCTTGGTGCGATAGTCCGCCGCCTTGACGCCCTTCCCGTTGATTTTCTTGTCGTGGAACAGAATTTCACCGCTGGTGGGCGTCTCCAGCAGATTGATACACCGCAGCAGCGTGGACTTACCGGAACCGGATGCACCGATAATACAGGTCACATCGCCCTTGGACACGGTAAAATCAATGTCCTTTAGTACCGCGTTGGCGCCGAAGGACTTGGACAGGTGTTCTACCTTTAAAATCACATCTGACATTCTTACCGCCCCCTCTTCATCTGAATTTCGTCATGCTCCGGGCTGCGCTCGTCAAAGTTGCTGCCCTTGCCGGGATGGTTCAGCATACCGGCCGTCGGGGCCAGCTGATCGCCGGTGGCCAGCGCATAGCTGTCGTCGCCATCCAGCTTTTTCTCCCACATCCGAAGCAGCAGGGAGGCAATCAGCGTCATGCACAGATAGCCCACCATTTCCAGTGCCGCCGAGGGGAAGTAGAGATAGGTTGCGCCTACTACACCGCGATGTACTGCGAAGAAATCGGTAAAGGAAATGATGAACATCACGGAGGTATCCTTTACATTGATAATAAAGTTGTTGCCAATCTGGGGCATGATATTCCGCAGCGCCTGGGGGAGGATGACATAGAGCATGGTCTGTACATGGTTCATGCCAATGGCCTTTGCGCCCTCAGTCTGGCCGGGATCAATGGACAAAATGCCGCCGCGAACCGTCTCGGCCATATAAGCGCCGGTATTGATGGATACAACCAGAATGGCCGCCACCCATACGTTGGAGAACTGCACCTGCTGATTGGTGAAATAGGGCAGGCCATAGTACACAAATACCGCCTGCAATACCATGGGGGTACCCCGGAACACCTCTACATAAATCCGGACAATCACCCGAATCAGTGCCAGGAAAAAGCGCTTAACCGGATGGTCTGTTTTTGCATGGGGGATGGTCTGTAAAATACCGCAAATAAATCCGATGATGCAGCCGATGAGCGTTGCCACCAGGGCCAGCACCAGGGTATTCTTTACGCCGTTGAGATAGGAGCTTCCGTATTTGCCCCAGAGCTTTCCAATGTCAGAACCGAGCTTCACAAGCTGTTCCATGGCGTTTCACTTCCCTTCTCAATTGAACGCGGGTGGGCGAGGAGAACCGGTCCCCTCGCCCTGCCGCATTGTGTCGCCTTAATTATTCGCCCACCGGCTGAATGGCAATTGCCTGGGCCATAATCTCGTTGAAATCATCTGCCGTCATGCCGTCCAGCGCGCTGTTGATGGCATTGACCAGAGCGGTGTTGCCCTTCTGTACGGAGATGCCGATGTTGACGTTTTCTGCACGCTCCTCATCGGTGAACTGGAAGTCGCCATCGGTGCCGGAGAAGTCCAGAATCTTCATGTCGGGATAAGCCGCAACTGCGCCCTGAGCCGTAGGCATATCGGTGCAGATGAAGTCCACCTGGTTGCTCTCCAGTGCCATGAGCATTGCAGGGGCCGTCTCAGAAGCGGTGAGAATGTTGGCATTCTCAATCTGGGGCAGGCACTTGTCATACCAGATAGTAGCAATCTGTGCGGTGCAGGTGCCGCCGGCCAGATCGGCAATAGACTTGGCATCGGCATAGGGGCTGTCGTTCTTGGTTACGCAGACGATGGTGGCATAGAAGTAGGGGCCTGCAAAATCCACCTGCTCACTGCGCTCTGCAGTCATGGACTGACCGGCGATGGCAGCGTCGATGGTACCAGCCTGTACGGAGGGCACCAGGGAATCCCAGTCGGAACGAATGACTTCCAGCTGCCAGCCGTTGGCCTCGCAGATCTTCTTCGCGATCATGATATCGTAGCCGTTGGCATACTCGTTGGAATCCTTGATGGGAACGGCGCCGTTGCTGTCGTCCGTCTGGCTCCAGTTATAGGGAGCATAGGCGCACTCCATTGCTACGGTAAACACGCCATCCTCCAGGCCGGGAATGGCTGCAGTTTCGGAACCCTCTGCCTCGCCAGCGGATGCAGCCGTGGAAGCCGGCGCATTCTGGGATGCAGCGGATGTGCTGTCGGAGCTGCCGCATGCAGCCATGCTCAGCACCATGGTCAGGGACAGCAGCAGTGCAATGATTTTTTTCATAGGGATCATCCTCCATTTTTTCTCTGGGACACCAATACCCTTGGGGTCCAAAAATAAATCAGCCATGGACGCGGGCGCATCCATGGCTGATAACTGTACATAGCAGAAAACAAAACCATGCTCATAGCGCTCCACAGGATTGTGGCAGTCCGTCGGATGTTCTCCGACGCCCCAGGCAACAGTACGCAGGTACGAAACTGTCCCTTCGGCGGCATTCCCTTTTCCCGGGGTCGGATACCTGTCCTTGACTCTGGGTACTGATGTTTGCCGCGCCTCTATTCGCAGATTGATTATGACGGTATCATAGCACGCTCCTGCATTTCTGTCAAGCGTTCTGGTTCAATTTGGGACTTTGACGGAAGTTCCCGGTTCCGGTCACGCAAAAATTAGGAATTCTGACGTCCGCCGCAGCCTCTTCCCCTGCCAGTTCCGGGGCTGGGCAGTGCAGGCGGCCGGTTCCGGTCCTCACCGCAGCGGTTTTCTTCCCGATTTTCGCGATTTTCCCGGCCTTCCCGTGCTTCCTGATTCTCCGTCTGGCAGCTGCATCTTCTCTGGCAGCCACAGCCGCCGGATCTGCCGCAGACCCGCTCCCGGTCCGACTGGGGGAAGAATGCCTGCACCGGGAAC
>CAVEIY010000095.1:0-7812 GCA_963615825.1 Flexilinea sp. | reverse complement strand
GGCCAAACGACTACGCAAGCCGTGCTGAGGTTGCGACGATCCTGTACCAGTATATTGGATGAATCTCAGATAACTTTTGACGGACTGAATGATGACCACGGTTTAACCGTGGTCATCATTGGTAAAGGAAGAGACATATATGGATTATCTTCCGAGTCGGAAGCTGTTCTTTTCCTGAAACAGGTATGCAATGATGGTAGTACAGAGGAGCAGACTTACAGGAAGAACAAATAGTTCTGGCTTGCTTGATAACACCGTTCTCGTTATCTTTGGCGTATTCAGCTTTGCTGCTTGCTTTGTAGCCCCGACGCTGAGCAAAATGAATCAGCAGTCGAACGGCTTCCTCCCTGGCTAGCAGACGCTCTAATGCCTCTACACGGATTTCATAAACTGATTTTTCAAAGGAGGAGTTTTGAAACAACTGAGTCATTTCCGCTTGCGTCATGATACCTTCTTGTTCAATTAAATACTTGATTCTCGTTTTGAGGTGCCGTGTGCTGCGAACAACGCGCCGACTACTGCGCGCCTTCCTTCTGGGCGCAGCTAATGATGCGCCAGTCTTGGGGGCTTCTGCTTTGTCGAAAATTCGGATTCCCAGGTTCTCAATTTTGAAAGGCTCTCCATCTAAACCGTTTCTGAGCACAGCCCAGCCAACCGAGGCAATGCCAATATCAAGCCCCAACGTGTATCGAATAGATTGTAAAGTCATATTCAGCCCTCCATATAGCAAAGATGCCCTAACTGCTAAGGCAGTCAGGGCAGAGACAAAAGCGTCTGGTTTTTGTAGGAATACGGATATCTGCTTCATAAGAAACTGAATGTGCGAAATGCAATATGACTTTTCCATAGCGGTATGATATAATCCGGCTATACGATGGAACAGACAGTGGGGTGGATGACTGGTGCGATCCAAGGAAAAGGGAAAAGTGCTTATACCGATTGGGGTACTTTTGTTGATTCTTGCTGCAATGCTGATCCGCTATGTGGATCGAGCCTATGACAGCGCCCCTGACTGGCTCCGGCTGGTACGCAGTGGAATTTATATTGGAATGATCGCGGTGTGGGGCGTTTCTCTGCACCGGCGGATTCTTCAGAATCAAACTCGGCGGTATCTGACTGCCATTGCGGGACTGATGGTATTGTGGCTGGCCCTGAGAACAGTCAAATACTCCATACACAATATAGATGTGGAGCGCTATCTCTGGTATTTCTACTATCTGCCCATGCTGCTGATCCCCACGTTTTCCATTGCAGCGGCTATGAGCCTGGGAAAACCGGAGGACTATCGGCTGCCCCGGTGGCTGAATTTCCTGTACATTCCGGCGCTGGTGCTGCTGGCACTGGTGCTGACCAATGATGCCCATCAACTGGTATTCCGATTTCCGGAGGGACTGATGTCGGATCGGGAGTACAGCTATGGGATTGGCTATTATGTGGTGGCAGGTTGGGAAGGGATTTGCTCCATTCTGGCACTGGGAATCATCCTCTACAAGTGCCGAATTCCCCACACCAACGTTTTTCTGTGGCTGCCTACGATCCCTTTTGCCTTGGCGATTGTCTATGCAGTCTGCTATGTCCGGGGCGTATATTGGGTGTGGCTGCTGGCGGGAGATATTACTGTGTCTCTGTGCCTGCTGATTGCAGCGATTTTTGAAAGCTGCATTCAGTGCCGGCTGATTTTGTCCAATCAGGGCTATGAAACACTGCTGGAGCTGACCACTGTGCCTACGCAGATTACGGATCAAGCCTATCAGGTGCGCTATGCGTCCGGAACGGTCAGTCCCCTTTCAAGGGAGACGATGGAACAAGCGGTTTCCAATGCCTATACTTTAGACAAGCATACGCTGCTCAAGGGGCATCCTGTGGAAAAGGGCTATGTATTCTGGCAGGAGGATATCACGAAGCTGGTGGAGGTGGCGGATGCTCTGCAAATCACCCAGTCCGAGCTGCGGGACACCGGCGACCTATTAAAGGCGGAAAGTGACCAGAAGGCCCGCTGGCTTCGGCTCACGGAACAAAATCGTCTTTACGACCTCATAGAACAGCAGACCTCCCATCAGATGCAGCTGCTGGATCGGCTGCTGGGGCAGCTGCGGAATGCGGAGAACATTGATGCAGCCAAAAGCATTTTGGGCCAAATTGTGGTCATCGGTACCTACATCAAGCGCCGGAGCAACCTGATTTTTGCTTCCAGCCAGCGTCGAACCGTTGCTGCGGAGGAGCTGCGGTTGTGTCTCAATGAATCCGTCTCCAATCTCCGGCTCTATGGGGTGAGCTGTCAGGCAAATCTGGAGCTGGAGGGGCAGCTTCGGCAGGAAACGGCCTATATGATCTATGATCTGTTTGAGACAGTGGTGGAAGCGACACTTTCGGAACTTTCTTCCCTGCTGTTCTATGCGGGAGGGCAGGACGGCTTGATTTCGGTGCGCATCGGTGTACTGGGCGGCGGAGATGATACCGAATTGCTGAAACGGTTTCCGCAGCTGAGTCGGGAAATGGACGAGGACGGCATCCGCTACTATAGCTGCACCCTGGGAGGAGGGACGGCAGGATGAACATCATCAAGGAGAGCTTCGACAATCTGCCCATGGCGCTGTGCTTCTTCAACCACCGGGGCATTGCCTGCCTGGTGAACCGGCGAATGCTTTGGGTCAGCACCCAGCTATTGGGCAGCAGTGTTCAGACCCTTTCGGAGTTGGAGCGGGCGCTGGAATCACCTCCGGATACTGTGGCACAGCTGAGTACCCAGCCGCCCACCTATCGCTTTTCGGATGGCTCCATTTTGCGGTTTACCCAGGAGGTCATACAGGATGAAGCGGGGATACGATATACCCAGGTAACCGCATCGGATGTGACCAAGCTGGTTCGCCAGCAGTATGCCCTGGAGGAGGAAAATAGGCGGCTGGAGCATGCGAATGAGCGGCTGCGGCAGCTGATGGCACAGATGCCGGAGATCGTCCGGGAGGAAGAAATCCTGACGATGAAAATGCGAGTCCATGACGATATTGGACACAGCATTCTCTCCGCCCGCAGAGCGCTGCTGCAGGAGTCGGATTTATCCACCATTCAGGAGAACGCCGCCGTCTGGGAGAAATCCATTTCGCTTCTGCATCGGGCCAATGGAATGGCCCAGCCGGATGATGCAGTGGCATATGCCATCAGTCGGGGAAAGGCTTTGGGCGTACAGGTTGTTTTAGAGGGCGAATTGTCGAATACGGCTTCTGACCGGCAGCTGCTGGCACTGGCAATCAGCGAATGCGTTACCAACTGCGTGCGCCACGCAGGAGGAACAGAACTGTATGTTCGGCAGCACTGCACCGGAAAGACATTAACCGTTACCATCACCAATAACGGCGCAATACCGGAGAATACAATTCGGGAGGGCGGCGGACTGTCGGCCCTGCGCCGCCGGATCACCGCTGCGGGAGGACGCATGACCATCTATAGCCAACCGAGATTTGCGTTGGTGATAATCTTGCCAAGCAAGGAGGATGCCAGATGAAACAGGTGATGATCGTCGAGGATCAGAAGATGATCCGCAGCTTACTGGAAAGCTACATCGAAAAGGAGCCGGACTATCAGGTGGCGGCCTCCATCTCCGGAGCAAATCAGGCGCCGGGACTCTGTGACACCATGGGAATCGACCTGATTCTTATGGATGTGCAGACGGAGCACAGGGAAAATGGCCTTGCCGCGGTGGAAAAGATCAAGGCACGCCACCCGGATATTCAGATCGTGGTGGTTACATCCTTGTTGGATTACGAGGTGCTTTCCCGGGCGAAAGCCGTGGGAGCAGATAGTCTCTGGTATAAGGACAGTACACAGGAAGCACTGATGGATGTGGTGCGAAAGACGGCAGACGGGGCACATATCTTCCCGGATTGCCCGCCTGCGGTGGAGATTGGCACCGCAAAGAGTACAGAATTCACCAAGACCGAGCGGAAGGTGCTAAGATACCTGGTCCGGGGACTGTCCTACGGGAAGATCGCCGAGGCTATGGGCGTAGAGGTGACTACCGTGAAGTACCACGTCACCAATATGCTCCAGAAAACCAATTTGGAGAACAAGCTCCAGCTGGCTCTGGCGGTGAGCGATGCCAAGATGATTGCGGATCTGGCGGAGGAGTAATTGTTAAACCATTGATACAAACGGAAGTGCGCTGCATGAACTGCGGCGCACTTTTTCTGCCCTTTTTCACAGGAACCTATCCAAAAGTAGGGGGAAATTCCTGCTCAAAACCAATACACTTTCATTAGTCCTGATAAAACAGGCAAATTCTCAAGGCGAGAGGAGCGTGGTATATGTGTATCGGATCGTGCTGGATATGCAGTGTACGATGTTTGCAGAGGCGATTTCCCAGTCCCTCTCCGGCAGCGACCCGGATTTCGTCGTCCAGCGCAGCGAATCCCCCCAGCAAACCCTGGCGCTGTGTCGGTCGGTGCTGGCTCATGCGCTGATTATGGAGGTCACGAACGTTCCACCTTGGAGACTTTCTGAGCGCTTGCGGCTTTGCCAGCAGGTGCGGCACAGTATTCCCCAGTGCAAGGTCCTGCTGCTGGTGGACGAAAACGCCAATGCAGACCTGGCGGTATCCGTAAAGCAGGCCAAAAAGGACGGTCTTATCGACAACTTCATCTATGCCTCCGTATCGCCGTCCTATCTGGCTGCTGTGCTGGATACCCTGTAAGAATCATTGAATTACGAAAAAGGAGAAATGTTATATGGGACTCATCAAAGCAGCAATGGGTGCGGCAGGCGGCGTGTTTGCCGACCAGTGGAAGGAATATTTCTACTGCGAATCTATTCCCGAAACGGTATTGGCCATGAAGGGACAGAAACGTACTACAGGCCGAGGCTCCAATAAGGGTTCGGACAATATTATTTCCAACGGATCCATCATCGCCGTGGCCGATGGTCAGTGTATGATGATCGTGGAGCAGGGCAAGGTGGTGGAAATCTGCGCTGAGCCAGGTGAATTTACCTTCGACAGTTCCACGGAACCAACCATCTTCTCCGGTGATCTTAGCACCAGTCTTATGGACACTTTCAAAACCATGGGCAAGCGCTTCACTTTTGGCGGCGAAGCCCCCAAGGATCAGCGCGTCTACTATTTCAACACCAAGGAGCTGACCGGCAACAAGTACGGCACCCCCAGCCCCGTGCCCTTCCGCGTAGTAGATGAGCGGGCGTTTATCGACATGGATATTACCATTCGCTGCTTTGGCGAGTATAGCTATCGAATTTGCAACCCCATGCTGTTCTATGCCAATGTCTGCGGGAACGTCTCGGAGGCCTATACACGGGATCGTCTGGACAGCCAGCTGAAAACCGAGCTGCTGACAGCCCTTCAACCTGCATTTGCCCGGATTTCCGAAATGGGCATTCGCTATTCTGCCTTGCCCGGTCATACCACCGAAATTGCTGAGGCGCTGAACGAGGTGCTGTCAAAATCCTGGCGGGAAAAGCGCGGTCTGGAGATCGTCTCCTTCGGCATCTCCAGTATGAAAGCGGATGAAGAAGTGGAAGCCGAAATTCGCAAGCAGCAGATGCAGATGGGCAAGGAAGCGCGGCTCACCGATCCCGGCAGAGCTGCGGCAAGACTGGTGGAAGCCCAGGGCAATGCCATGGAAGCCGCTGCCGCCAACACCGGTGCCGGTCCTACTATGGCGTTTATGGGCATGAATATGGCGGGAGCCGCCGGTGGGATCAACGCCCAGAGTCTGTATCAGATGAACGCGCAGCAGCAGATGCAGCAGCAAGCCTATCAGCCTGCACCGCAGCCTATACCTAGCGCACCGGCTCCTGACAGCTGGACCTGCTCCTGCGGCAACACCGTCACCGGGAAATTCTGCCCGGAATGTGGCAGCAAAAAGCCCGAACCCAAACCTGTTGCCGACAGTTGGTCTTGTACTTGTGGCGCTACCGTTACCGGAAAGTTTTGCCCAGAGTGCGGTGCCAAACGCCCGGAGCCGAAACCCGACGGCTGGACCTGCGCCTGCGGCGCGGTGAACAAAGGGAAATTCTGCTCCGAGTGCGGAGCCAAAAAGCCCGCCGCTGCGCCCCTTTATAAGTGTGATAAGTGCGGGTGGGAGCCGGAAGATCCCACCCATCCGCCAAAATTCTGCCCAGAGTGCGGCGATCCCTTTGACGATGGCGACATTCAGTAACATTACCTGACAGAAAGCGAGGAACGACTTATGGGCCTGTTTGGAAAACTGTTTGACAAAAAGACCTGCGATATCTGCGGCGGCGAAATCGGCCTGCTTGGCAACAAAAAGCTGGAGGACGGCAACTGCTGCAAGGAGTGCGCCGGGAAGCTGTCCCCTTGGTTCAATGAGCGGCGGCATTCCACCGTGGCGGACATCAAGGCACAGCTCGACTACCGGGAAGAAAATCGGAACGCCGTTGCCAAATTCCACACCACTCAGAGCTTTGGCGAGGATATGAACGTTTTGCTGGACGAGGATCAGCAGCTGTTTATGGTGACCCGTGCCCGGAATTTACAGGAGGCAAATCCTGACGTGCTTTCGTTTTCGCAGGTTACAGGCTGCGATCTGGATATCTCAGAAAGCCGCACCGAGGAAATGCGCGAAATTCGGGATAAGGACGGAGGCACCAAGCGGGTGAGCTATAACCCGCCCCATTATGTCTACCGCTACGATTTTTACATCATCATTCGGGTAAATCACCCCTATTTTGATGAGATGAAATTCAAGCTCAACCGCAGCAGTGTGGAGGTAGAGGTGACTGGGCGGCCAACCATGAACACTACCCCGGGCAAGCGCAGCATCGACTATCAGGACTATGAGCGCATGGGCAAGGAGATTAAGCGCGCCCTGACCTCTATCCGCACCCAGGTTCGGAAGGAAGCACAGAAGGCTGCTGCACCCAAGACTGCACAGACCTGTCCTTACTGCGGTGCCACCACCATCCCCGATGCCAATGGCTGCTGCGAATACTGCGGCGGCGCTATGGGATAGGCAATTTGAAAGGAGAGAAATCCATGAAAAAACTAGTAAGCGTACTACTGGCTCTGGCCATGCTTCTGAGTCTCTGTGCCTGTGGTGGGCCGAAGGGCAGCGAGAGCCTCGGCCAGGAGAGTAAGGAGGAATCCACGGTAGCAGCTCCTGAAGTGGGCTACTTTACCTTTGAATCCATGGAGATGGACGGCGAAACCATTACCAGGGACGACCTGAAGGCCGTCGGCGGCGACCCGGATTCCATGTTCCTGATCCTGAATGAGGACGGTACCGGTACCATGGTCACTGCTGGCGAGGACGTGGAGCAGCTAACCTGGAAGGATGGCACACTCACTACAGAAAACGAAACCGTCCCCTACGCACTGGACGGCGATACCCTGACGCTCTCCAGCGAGAGTGCCAAAATGACCTTTACCCGCAGCAACGACACACCGCCTGCTATCCCGGATGGGACCGCGTCCACAACGCCGGAGGATTCTGAGCAGATTGAAATACTGGATGGAGACGGCGATATGGCAGAGCCTCCGCTGGAGGTCAGCGCGGAGCCGGTGTCCGCAGATCTGGGAGCTTATCGCGTTACGATCCTGGCTGCGGAGCAGTTCCTGGATACGGATGATAAGGATTCCGTTCGGTTTTATATAGACTTCACCAACAATTCGGAGGAAGCGGCATCATTCTACTTCTCCTGCAACGTCAAAGCATATCAGGAAGGGTATGAGCTGGTGGATACTTACGCCTCTTATGATGAGTATGCGCCGGAGGACGGAAACAACACCCTGGATATCTTGCCAGGAAAGACCATTCGCTGTATAGAAGAGTATAATTTCAAGCC
>CAVEIY010000094.1:0-8006 GCA_963615825.1 Flexilinea sp. | reverse complement strand
AGGGGCATATAGATAGACTGGACAGGGCAAAGGTACCACTGGTCTTAACGCCCCATGAAGGAGAGTTTCGCCGCATGGGCGGAGATTTGTCCCAGGGGCGGATTGCCGGGGCAAAAGCCATGGCGGAAAAGACCGGCGCAGTGATCGTCCTCAAGGGCTATCGAACGATTACTGCGGCACCGGACGGCAGAATCTTTGTGAACTCCACAGGAAATCCGGGCTTAGCAACCGGCGGAAGCGGCGATGTGCTCTCCGGCATTCTGACCTGCCTGTTGGGGCAGGGGATGGAACCGGCAGAGGCTGCTGCGGCAGCGGTATGGCTCCATGGTGCGGCAGGGGATGCGGCAATGGAGCGGCTGGGGGTTCGGAGTATGCTGCCGAGTGATGTGACCCATGCCCTGTCTGCCATTTTAAAATAAGGGGGACAGGCTGTGCGGCTGATTCGTGCCGTACCAATGCTGCTTCTGCTCCTGCTGTGCGCCTGCGGGACAGACCAAACTTCGGCGCAGACTCCGGTACATTTTCGTACCGGCTTAACGGAAAGCGGAGGCTGCACCTATCAGATGCAGCTTCGGGCAGATTACGGAGACTATATCCGGGATTTTACCCTGGACTGCACCTATGATGGAAGCAGTGCGTCACTTACGGTGATCGAACCGGAAACGGCAAAGGGAATTACGGCCAGCGTTGCGGCGGATGGGGCAAAGGTGTCCTACGATAGTACCGTGCTGGCGGTGGAATCCTTTGAAACCCGAAAAATCTCCCCCATGGCAGCGCCCTATCTGTTGGGACAGGCCTGGTCCAAGGGGTATATTTCCTCCACTGGGGTGGACGGAGATCAGGAAACCGTAATCTATACGCTGGGCTATGGCAATGAGGCGCTGGAGATCACAACGGCGTTTTCTCAGGGAATCCCGGTTCGGGCGGAGATATCCGACGGCAGTCATAACCTGATAACCTGCGCAATCAGTGATTTAACTCTGCAAAAGAAAGAAGTCAATGACCATGAAGATGTTAAAACGAACCTGGGCGGAGATTGACCTGGATGCACTTGGACATAACTATGAAACCCTAACCCGGAATCTTCCGGAGGGATGCCGGTTCCTGGGGGTGGTGAAGGCGGACGCCTATGGACACGGCGCGGTACCGATTGCTACGGAGCTTCAAAAGCTGGGGGCCGGTTATCTGGCGGTTTCCAACTATGAAGAGGCGTTGCAGCTGCGCCGCGGTGATGTTACGCTGCCAATCCTGATTCTGGGCTATACGCCGGTGGAGTTTGCCAAGGATGAGGCGGCGCTGCATATCACCCAGGAGGTGCATTCTCTGGAATATGGAAAAGCCCTGTCTCGGGCGTTGGAGGGAAGCGGCCAGACGCTGACGGTTCATATGAAAATTGACACAGGCATGAGCCGCCTTGGATTTTTTGCCTATGACCGCCCGGAGACGGTGCCGGAGCTGGTGGAGCTTTGTAATTTGCCTGGACTGCATGTAGAGGGCGCGTTTATGCATTTTGCAGTGGCGGACACGGCTTCTGAACTGGAGTATACCAGAATGCAGCATCAGCGGTTTATGGCTGTTTTGGGCGCGCTGAAGGAAAAAGGCATTGCACCGGAAATTGTCCACTGCGCCAACAGCGCGGCTACCATTGCATTCCCGGAATATGCCCATGATATGGTTCGTCCCGGCATTGCAACCTATGGTCTGGCACCCTCGGATGAAATGCAGGGCATGGCGGATTTGAAGCCGCTGATGTCTCTGAAAACCACCATTGCTGCCATTCGTCCCTTTGAGGCCGGAATTACGGTGAGCTATGGCAGAACCTATCAGACCCCTGGCCCCCGTACCATTGCGGTCTGCCCCATTGGCTATGCCGACGGACTCCAGCGGCGGCTCAGCGGAAATCTCCAGTTTATCCTCCACGGGAAAAAGGTTCCGGTGGTTGGCCGGATTTGCATGGATATGTGCATGGTGGATATTACTGATGTGCCGGAGACTCAGGTTGGGGATACGGTAACGGTGGTGGGAACGGAGTGCGGCCAGACCATCACCTGGGACGATTGGGCCAATCAGCTGGGCACAATCTCCTATGAGCTGGTGTGCGATATCAACAAGCGAGTTCCGCGGCTGTACCGGAAAAACGGTCAGGTGGTAGACAAGCTGCAATATATTGTATAACGAAAAAGCCCCCGCAGGTCCGAAAAACGGAAGCCTGCGGGGGTTCTGTATGAAATCAGAGAATTTCGGGGCCGTCCATAGCGGGACCCTTTTCTTTTTTCTTTGCCTTACCACGGCGGCTGAGCACAATGCCAATGACCAGAAAGATCAGACCGATTACTTCTACAATCACAGTGGTGACGATGGCGGTGGTCCAGTCGCTGCTGGTGCTTTCCTGGAAGGCTGCGGCATCCTGGCCCTTATAGACCAGCTCCAGGGGGATGGCTGTGATCTCTACGCCTTCGTTGTAAAGGTGATCCTGGAATTCCTGATAATACTCGCTGAGGGTATTGTCCTCACTGTCGAATTCCTGAGCGATACCGCAGACATTGACACTGATATCGCCCATCATCTGAGAGTCGTCTGTGGCAAAATCCCAAAGCTCCTGATAGATATCGTCCTCGGTGGATACGGCCAGCGAGATGAGATAAGGCTCGCCCTGGGCACCTTCAAAGGCAACGGCATAGTAGTTGGTGTTGATATCGTCGTTGGTGGAAGCGTAAGCATAGCTGTCCAGCACCATAACTTCACCCAGATCATAGCTGCCGCCGGCCTGGAAATCCGAAGCAGTCAGCTCCGAAGCGTTTTCCAGCGGAGCGGCTTTTTTCAGGTGGGTGTCCATATTCCGCAGTGGGGTCAGCATCAGAATGATGCCCAGCAGAAGAAAAAAGTTGGACAGGGCGGAATGCGAATTCTGTTTTTTCGATTTCATGGGATGTTCCTCCATTTTCTCTCGATCTCTCTATTTTAGTCCTTTTTTTCGGTGATCAGCTCCGAAGCCATGGGCAGCGTCTCAATCCAGTCGCACACCACATGCCAATCCGGCAGCCGATGATTCCGACGCTGAGCATAGATGTTTTTGAGACAACGATAGTTGGTGGTCATGCCAGCCATCAGCTCAAAGCCCGAGGGGAGGTTATAGAGCAGCTCCAGATAGGCCTCCTTTTTCCGCTGAGGGTCCTGAGCGGCATCAATGCTGTTATAGACCTCCTGCAGCCGCTGAGCCTCTGCAATTTCCACGGGGCTGGTATACTGATTGCAGCAGTCGGCAATTCGGAAGCGGGCAACCCGATGCATGGTGGACATGGAGGAGATAAAATTCAGGAAGGTGTACCGCTCGGCCTCTACCCATGCCTTATTGGTGATGGTCAGGTCAAAGTTCACCACAATGCCGGTGAGAAACTGATCGTGACCGCCCTCCGACAGGGAAGCAAGCTTGATGGCGCGCTTGATATGGGGATTGGTGTAGTCTCCGGCTTCCCGGCACTGGCGAATGGCAGCAACAGCATCCTGGAATTCCTGGGGCGTTGGGGCGGTTTCGCGCATGGAATAGCCGCTGCGGAAAATAGAGCTGTCCAGGCCAAAAAGCTCCACGTTTTCAATGGTGGTCATGATCCATCCTTCTTTCGTCAAGTTTTGTCGATTTCCATCATAGCATACCCGAGGCGGAAATACAAGGCGTTCCGGCAGAGGAGATTTCAGTGGACTGCGGCGGGACTTGCATTCTATAGGGGAACAGGGTATAATGAATCGAAACGAAATATTGATATGAAGAGGTTGAAAATGGAGCATATTACGTTTGAAAATCTGGGAATCAGCCCGGAAATTTTGCAGGCCCTGGAGAAAAAGGGCTATGGTTATCCCACGGAAATTCAGGAGCAGGCGATTCCGCCCCTGATGGAGTGGAAGGATGTCATTGCAAAGGCGCCTACCGGTACCGGTAAGACGTTTGCATTTGGAATCCCGGTAATTGAGCATGTAGATCCTGCCCAGGAGACGGTACAGGCAGCGATTCTTGCTCCCACTCGGGAGCTGGCTATTCAGATTGGCGAGGAGCTGAGAAGCCTGCTGGAGTTTAAGAAGGGCGTTCGTGTGGCAGTGCTCTATGGCGGACAGCGACTGGACGCACAGGCCAAGCAGCTTGCAAAGAAGCCGCAGATTGTGGTGGCGACGCCCGGGCGGCTGATGGATCACTATAAGCGGAAGAACGTACGCTTTGACAGCATCAAAACTGTGGTGCTGGACGAGGCGGACCGGATGCTGGATATGGGCTTTTTCAAGGACGTGACCGGAATCATTGAGAAAATGAAAAACCGCACCAATATGGGCCTGTTTTCTGCTACCATCTCCCAGGAGGTAATGACAGTCAGCTGGATGTATCAGCGGGACGAGGTGGAGATTACCGTGCAGCCCAAAGAGGAAAGCCGTCCGGATATCGACCAGTACGCCATTACCTGCAACGGAATTGAAAAGCTTATGACGACGCTTCAGCTGCTGGATACCCAGGGCTTTGAACGGGTGATTATTTTCTGCAACACCAAGCATATGTGCCAGCGGCTGTGCGACGATATGCAGGGAAGAAGCTATACCGTGGATTGCCTCCATGGGGACATTCGCCAGAGCCAGCGGGAAAAGGTGATGCAGAAGTTCCGGGACGGCAAGCTCAACGTGCTGGTAGCTACCGATGTTGCATCCCGGGGCATTGACGTTGACGACGTGGACTGCGTAATCAACTATGACATCCCCGAGGAAAATGAGTATTATATCCACCGCATTGGCCGGACCGGACGCGCCAGAAGAAAGGGAAAAGCCTATACGCTGGTTGGCTCGCTGCTGGAAAAAACCAAGCTGGACGAGATTGCGAAATACTCTCACTTTGATGTCAAGCCGGTTCGGCTGACAACGGATGGAAAGCTGGTCGAGGTGGAAGTGAAAAAGCCGCAGATCAAGCTGAAATACCGATGAGAAGCTATTCACAGGCAGAATTATGCCTCCTGCTGCTCTATGCACTGCCCGGAGAAGTCACACTGCGGGAAAGCCTGTTCCGTAAGCTCTATCGGGCGCTGGAGGCATTGGGAACAGCGGAATACGATGACAATACCCAGCTGGATGCCACAGAACTCCTTCGTCTTGGCTGTAAGCCGGAAGAAGCGGTAGAAATCCTCCGTCGGCTGGACCAGCGGCAGCTTTTGGGGCAATATCTCATGAAGCTGGGGCAGCAGGGGATCGGCGTGACCACTCGAATCAGCGAGGAATATCCCAAGCGCCTGCGGGAAAGACTGGGGCAGCGTGCGCCGCTGGTGCTGTTTTATGCGGGAAATGCTGCGCTTTTTCAGAGCGAGTGCATTTCGCTGGTTGGCTCACGAAAGCTGCGCAGACCCGGAAAGACCTTTGCCTATGCGGCAGGACGAGCCATTGGACAGCAGGGACTGTGTTACTGCTCCGGCGGTGCGGCTGGTGCAGATACCGAGGGCTTGCTGGGCGCTGTGTCAGAAGGCGGCAGTGCGATCCTGTTTCTGGCGGACAGCCTTTTTGCCCATGTGACGGACCGACGGTATCAAAAGCTGCTGTCGGAGCAGCGGCTCTTATTGGTGTCGGAGCAGGGGCCGGATCTGGAATTCTCCACTCCCAGGGCGCTGAGCCGGAATCGCCTGATCCACGCCATGGGGCAGAAGGTGCTGGTGGCTCAGTCGGACTATGGCTCCGGCGGCACCTGGAACGGCACCATGGAGAATCTAAAGGCCCAGTGGAGTCCTGTGTTTATGTTTTCCGGCGAACCGGATGATCCCGGCGCACGGGGGATGATAGAACGGGGCGCATCCCCGGTGGAGCTTTCTCAGCTTGATGAGCTTTCTGCGCTTGGACAGGCGCAGACCAGCTTGTTTTAGCGTCATGGGGCGATGCGCGGCGCGACATCTTTTTGTGAGAAATCTGTTACTATTTTCAGAATGTCACGTTCGAGCGCGTGCGTTCTGCTGAATGAAGCAGCCTTGCCTGAGCGAAATTCATGCGAAAATAAATTTGACGGATCGTCCAAGGGCATTTTTTTACCCTTGGATGATCTTTTTTACAGTGGAATTTATGGGAAAATGCGGAAATTGAAGAGTGCCTGCGCTGTCTGCGCTATCCATTGCGAGCACAGCTCTTTTTATAAAATTCGCCTCCAAATTGAGGTGGAAAACCGACCAATACTCTGTGGTTTTTACTTGTTTGGATTATGGAAACTGCGGCCCACCATAGGGTGCCGCAAAGCCGATCATCGCCCTAAAACCACAACATATGGTTTCTGTAAGTAAACTGACACTAAATGTAGTAATTTTGTTCTTGCAATCCCTAGGCCATGTGATATAATATGGCTACTGTAAAAATGATATAGATCGACGGCACGCGCCGCGTTTTCTCATCGAAGTGTTTTTCCCGGCACTTCGATGAACTTGTGTCAGGCGGAGGATCTGTGCCATAGAAATCAAACGGGATTGGAGCGGAGGATGAACGATGCAGGTTGTAAAAAGAGATGGCTCGATTGTTGCTTTTGACCGGAGCAAAATTGTGTCTGCCATTCAGAAGGCAAATAACTCCGTAGACGAGGAAGACCGGATCAGCCAGGATATGATTGAGAAAATCACCTGCTCCATTGAGCAGCGGCACCGGAGCCGTCTGCTGGTGGAGGATATTCAGGATATGGTGGAAAAGCAGCTGATGGAGCTGGACAAGTATGTGCTGGCGAAAAACTACATCATCTATCGCTATAATCGTGCCCTGATCCGGAAGCAGAACACCACCGATGAGAGCATCCTGAGTCTGCTGCACAACACCAATAAGGAACTGGCAGAGGAGAACAGCAATAAGAACACCGTCATTGCCTCCACCCAGCGGGACTATATCGCTGGTGAGGTATCCCGGGATCTGACCCGGCGGATTCTGCTGCCGGAGAAAATCTCCAAGGCCCATGACGAGGGCGTGCTCCATTTCCACGATGCGGATTACTTTGTGCAGCCTATTTTTAACTGCTGCCTCATCAACATTGGCGACATGCTGGACAACGGTACCATGATGAACGGCAAGCTCATTGAATCGCCCAAGAGCTTTCAGGTGGCCTGCAACGTCATGACCCAGATCATTGCCAACGTGGCTTCTAACCAGTATGGCGGACAGAGTGTTGACGTCAGCCATTTGGGCAAATATCTCCGTCGGAGCTACAATAAGTTCAAAAAGCGTATCACCGATGAATGTCAGGGGGAGAACGTTTCCGATGAGCTGATTGAAAAGCTCACGCGGGAGCGGCTTCAGGAAGAACTGAAATCCGGCGTACAGACCATTCAGTATCAGATCAACACCTTGATGACCACCAACGGTCAGTCGCCTTTTGTCACCCTGTTCCTGTATCTCAAGGAGGGGGATCCCTACATCAAGGAAAATGCCATGATTGTGGAGGAAATTCTTCGGCAGCGGCTGGAGGGCATCAAGAATGCGTCTGGCGTCTATGTTACTCCGGCATTCCCCAAGCTGGTGTATGTGCTGGACGAGAATAACTGCCTCAGAGGCGGCGAATATGACTACATTACCCGGCTGGCGGTAAAATGCTCGGCCAAGCGGATGTATCCTGACTACATCTCCGCCAAGAAGATGCGGGAGAACTATGAGGGCAATGTGTTTGCACCCATGGGCTGCCGGTCGTTCCTGGCCCCCTGGAAGGACGAAAACGGAGAATACAAGTTTGAGGGCCGGTTCAATCAGGGCGTTGTGTCCATCAATCTGCCCCAGATTGGCATTCTCTGCAAGGGCGATGAGGAAAAATTCTGGAAAATGCTGGACGAGCGGCTGGAGATCTGCTTTGAGGCGCTGATGTGCCGTCACAACGCCCTGAAGGGTGTGGTCAGTGACGTCAGCCCCGTGCATTGGCAGTATGGCGCCATTGCACGGCTGAAAAAGGGCGAAACCATCGACAAGTTCCTCTATGGCGGCTATTCCTCCATTTCTCTGGGCTATATTGGCCTGTATGAGCTGACGAT
>CAVEIY010000093.1:0-8042 GCA_963615825.1 Flexilinea sp. | reverse complement strand
TAGCAAGCAGCAGGTCGTGGTAATCGTCATAGGTTTCCGGGGCCGAAATGCCCAGCTTTTCTGCCAGTTCTTCCAGGGTATCCGCCTTTACAATGGCCTCCGCCTGAACCTCCTCGTCGATCACCTGCCGCCAATTCTGCATGAATGCCTTTAGGTTCATACCGGGAGACTGCTCCGGCTGTTCCATTGCGTCGGCAATGGCCGAAGCTGCAATCTTGTCGTCAACGATTTTCCAGATAAACCATTTGGGGTCCTTGGTCAGGGGGCTAATCTCCTGCATGCCCATGGAACCCTGGAACAGGTTGCCCTGAGAGCCAATCTGCATACCGCTGCGGCCCAGCGCGATATTCAGGCTGACACAGGGATAGGGATGGCGCATCGGCCCGAACATATTCACCCGGCGATTGACATAATCAATATCTGCGCCCAGCTCCTCGCACATGAGAATGCCGTCGCCGTTGGAACCGGCACCGGAAAAAATATGGATTGGTTCCTTGCCCTCATTCTGATAGAACATCGGCTGGAAGCGGTTCATCAGTTCCTTGTTCCGGCTGAAGCAGCCAGTGGCGATAATCACAGCAGGGCAAGTAATTCGGATTTCTCCGCCCTCGTCCTCGGCAATGACACCGGAAACCGCACCGTTTTCGTCGGTGAGAATGTGCTTTGCAGGAGTCTTATAGAGAATCTCTCCGCCCTTTTTGAGAAGATCGTCTCGCAGGTGGGTGGTCATATACCAGCCGCCCTCACCGGGGCCGATCATTTTGTCGATTCGGGTACCGGCGCGCTCCCATTCAAAGGTGCCCTCCAGTCCCAGGCCCATGGGCGTTTTCGCCAGCTTGTAGGCGGAGGCCAGATCGTGCTCGTCAATCATCCAGTCGATGAACTCGGCATTGGCCTCAAACATCCGGCGGAGCAGCTTGGGATCCACATTGCCGTCCACCATCTTGAGGAACCGCTGATACTCCTTCTCCCGCTTATCCTTGGCTCCGGCTGCTGCATGCCACTTGCTCCAGTGAACCCGGAAGCCTGCCGCATACCAGGCGCTGCCGCCCACCTCATGCATTTTCTCCAGAACAATGACCTTTTTCCCGGCATCGGCTGCCTTAGCTGCGGCAACCATACCCGCTGCACCTGCACCCACCACGCAGAGGTCACACTGCTTGTGAATGGGATCATGCTTCGGCGCCTGCGGTGCGGGCTTCTCCGGATTGGAAATACAGGCATTATGACAAACCTTGACGCACTTTCCGCAGGAAATGCACTTCTCCGGGTTGATCCAATATTTCGCATTTTTAAACGTAATGGCATGGACGGGACATTCCACCCGGCACTGGTGGCAGGCAGAACAGAACTCCTGATTGATTACATAGGGCATAGGGACATCCTCCTTTTTTTCATCTGTTCCTATTATATTACGCATCCTACACATAAGGAAAGGCTCAAAAAGCAACCTTCCCCTGTCAATAATGCAACTCCATGCAGTCCATGTAAAAAGCCAACCAATCTCCGTAGAGATTGGCTGGCTTTCTTCTGTCTCTTTAGAAAATCACAACAAGCATCATCTTGAACTGCTCCTCGCCATATACCGCATGAGGATGCTGGGCAGGCATTACAATGGATTCGCCCTCGTGAAGCATGTATTCCTCGCCGTCAATGGTGATTCGTCCAACGCCATCCAGACAGGTGACAAAGGCATCGCCAGGAGACTGATGGGTGCTGATCTCCTCGCCCTGATCGAAGGAAAACAGCGTCACGCTGACTGCGCTGTTCTGCGCCAGCGTCCGACTTACCACCTGACCGGGCTGATAGGCCACCTGATCCTTCAGCATCAGCACCGTCGCCTTATCAATGTTCTTCATACCGCTCATGGAATTCACCTCCCTTCTCTGCGACTGAGGATTTTACCATCCAAAGAGATGGTGACAACCTCCAGTGGAATCTCTTTTCCGCACTGTGCGATCGCCCGCTTGACCGCCATTTCCAGACCGCCGCAGCAGGGCACCTCCATGCGGGTTAGGGTAATGCTTTGAATGTCATTCTCTCCAAATAGGACGGACAGCTTTTCGCTGTAGTCCACGCTGTCCAGCTTGGGACATCCGATCAGCGTGATTTTCCCCTGCATAAAGTCTCCATGCAGGTTACCGTATGCATAGGCTGTGCAGTCTGCCGCAATCAAGAGGTCCGCTCCCTGGAAATAGGGTGCCCGAACCGGTACCAATTTAATCTGACAGGGCCACTGCCGCAGCTGAGATACTGGCGCATTCTCCGCAGCCGTGACCTGAGCCTTGGGCATAAACTGTCGCATCCGCTGGCCGGGACATCCCGCACTTTCCGTTCCGCGCTTTTTATTGGCCATTACCGCCTGCTCGTCATAGGCCGCCGCTTCCCGCTCCACAAAGGTAATGGCACCGGTGGGGCAGGCTGGCAGGCAGTCGCCCAGACCATCGCAATAGTCATCGCGCATCAGCTTCGCCTTGCCATTCACCATGCCAATCGCCCCCTCATGACATGCCTTGGCGCAGGCTCCGCAGCCGTTGCATTTTTCCGTATCAATATGAATGATCCGACGTATCATATCAGTTGCTCCTTTCAGCAGCTTGACTTTCTGGCCTCAGTATACTACCATAGGAGCAACATTTCTGTTGTTTTAACAACATTGGCGGTGTTTTTATGTCGGAAATTGATCTTTGTTCCACCGAGCTGTTCCAAAATATTTTGCAGGAGGACTTAACTCGTCTGCTGCAATGCCTGGACGTACGAAAAAAACGCTATCAAAAGGGAGAAATTCTGCTGTTAGAGGGCGCGCCAACCAGTCAATTGGGTATCGTTTTATCCGGACGAATTATGATTGAAATGGGAGATGCCTGGGGCGGCAGAAGCATTTTGGGCACCATCGGCCCCGGCGGAACCTTTGCCGAAGCCTATGCCTGCGTTCCCGGGGAGCCGCTGCTGGTAACGGTATCCGCTGCCGAGGATACCAGCGTCATGCTGGTCAATGCCGGTCGGGTCCTTACCACCTGC
This sequence comes from Flexilinea sp., assembly GCA_963615825.1. GTDB lineage: Bacteria > Bacillota > Clostridia > Oscillospirales > Oscillospiraceae > HGM13006. The sequence goes on along the minus strand of CAVEIY010000093.1, from coordinate 5,021 downwards.
CCAAACGGCTGCGAATTCCACGGAATTCTGATTCAAAACCTGCTGACGCTATGCGCCCGAAAAAACCTTCAGCTGTCCCGGCGCATGCAGCACACGGCACAGAAGTCCATCCGCGGGCGGCTGATGTCCTACTTCTCCCAATGTGCCAAGCAATCCGGCAGCCATAGCTTTCAAATTCCCTACAACCGGCAGCAGCTGGCAGATTATCTGAACGTGGACCGGAGCGCGCTGTGCAGTGAACTGAGCAAAATGCAGCGAGACGGACTGATTCGCTACCAGAAAAGCCAGTTTACCATCTGCGCCGATTCCACTTTTTCTGTGTAGAACGGAACTTTGAAATTTGCAAGCCACAGTTGCGATATTGAGGGTTGCTGCTGGACGCTGTTCTTCCTAGAATAGAAGCAGGAATTTATCCATTGTGAAGGAGGAACCCCGATGCATCCCTATTATCCCACGCTGTTTTCGCCCTTTCAGCTGCCCAACGGCGTTGTGCTGAAAAACCGCATGATCTGTCCCCCAAACGCCCCCACTACCATTCAAGGCGCGGAGAATTATCCCACAGACCACCTGATTCGCCATTATGCCCAGCGTGCCAGAAACGGCGCCGCCATTGTCACCACCTCCGGCTGCTATCTGGAGCCGTCGGATCCCAAAGGGCACTCCTGGGGCTGGAATGCAGAGGATGGCAGCGCGCAAAATGCCATGAGCGAAATGGCAGAGGCAATCCATGCCTACGGCAGCCTCTGCAACGGCTTTTTGATTGGTTTCCCCCAGGACGGCTATGACGTCAGCTGCTTTGATCTGGAGAAAAACAGCGAAATCCGCTGCATGCTCTCCCCTGCTTTCTGCGAGCATCCCAGGGAGCTGACTACCGAGATGGTGTATCAGCACATTGATCGCTATGTGCGTCAGGTCAAGGCCATGGCGGAGTGCGGCTTTGACGGAGTGAATATCCACATGTCCTATCGGTTCTCGCTGCCTGCCCGTTTTCTCTCTCCCATGACGAATCTCCGCACCGATGAGTTTGGCGGAGACTTTGCAGGACGTACACTGTTCTGTCGAAAGCTCTGTGAGGGAATCAAGAAAGCCTGCGGCAAACGATTTGTCATTGAGGTGACCATTGCAGGCTACGATCCCGTAGACGATGGCTGGACCACGGAGGACTCCATCCGCTTCTCTCAGGAGATGTACGGTCTGGTGGACATCATGACCATGCGCTCCTCCACTGTAGACCCCCAGCACCCCATCGGCTATGAGGAAAATCCCCGTCCCTGGGTTCACATGGCGGCCGATGTAAAGGCAGGCGGACCGAAAATCGCCGTCGCTGCCTCCTCGGGTCTGTTTGATCCCGATGCCAATGAAGCGCTGCTCTCTGCCGGGCAGGCAGATCTTGTCTCCATGGCCCGAGCGTTTATCTCCAATCCGGACTACGGAAAGCTGGTCTATGAGGGCCGAAAGCAGGATCTGGTTCCCTGCCTGCGTTGCAACAAGTGTCTCCGCGCCGGTCCCAGCGAGCCTTGGCTGACGGTATGCGCCGTCAATCCCGTCCGCGGCATGGAGCATTTTATGAAGGATCTGGAGCCGCTGAACGGTAAGGCCAAAAAGGTTGCGGTCATTGGCGGCGGGCCTGCCGGAATTCAGGCTGCCATGTCGGCCCAGGCTCAGGGCCACGAGGTCCATCTCTTTGAGAAAACAGACCGACTGGGCGGACTGCTCAACCACTGCGATACCGTGGCGTTCAAGTGGCCGCTGCGGGATTATCGGGACTTTATTGTGCGTAAAATCCGGGAAAACCAGGATATTACCCTGCATATGAATTGCGCGCCCACCCCGGAGGCGCTAAAGCAGCAGGGCTTTGAGGTGGTCATTGCCGCTCTGGGTTCCCGTCCCCTGGTGCCGCCCATTTCCGGTGTGGAAACTGCCGGCGTGGTCTTTGGCAAGGATGTATTTGGCCATGAGGATCAGCTGGGGCAGCGGGTTGTCATCATCGGCGGCGGAGAAATCGGTGTGGAATGCGGCATTCAGCTGTGCAGGACCGGGCATACCGTTACCGTCCTTGAGATGACCGACCTGCTTGCTCGGGAGGCTAACCACAGTCACTACTACTCCATGGTCAAGGCCGCCTGGGAGAAGGAGCCGAACTTCACCGGTCTGACCAATGCCACCTGCACCGCTATAACCGCCCATTCCGTCACCTATCAGGACGCAGACGGCGTCAGCCATACCATTTCCTGCGACAGTATCGTTCTATCTGCCGGAATGCAGCCCAATACCGCTCAGGCATTGGAGTACGCCAGTGTTGGCAGCCAGTTCCGACTAATCGGTGACTGCCAGAAGCCCGCCAGCGTGCAGCAGGCCGTGCGCAGCGGCTGGACCGCCGGACGGACCATTTGAGATTGGCAAACCGCCAAACGTCAGGTCATGCTTCAAGGGAAAGCTGCCACGCCTTATGCTAAATTTTCATCACCCATTCATGCGTTCGTGTCCGAAGAAAAGCCAGCACCGATGAAAGTCGGTACTGGCTTTTCTGTATGCATGTCTATTCGGCAGTCTCCAGATACTGCTGCAAATATTCCCGCAAGGCATCGTCGCAAACATATACATAGGTACCGTAAATTCCTCTGGTTAAGAGGACGGCATAGGTATTCAGGACGTACTGGCGCAAATCTGCATCACTGGTGCCGGATTTTACCTTGTTGTCAAAGAAGCACTTCTTGTTTACTTTGACTTTCTGGTCTGTCCGATCGAAATACAAATCCGGACCGATTACAACTGCGGCATAGTTCAGGTCCAGACCGACAATTGAATAAATGCTGCCCATCTCATGTTTGGCATCGGGGTTCCGAAGCCAGCCGCCGGTTTGCCGGTTCCACCAGATGTTTACCCCGTCCAGCACAATATCCGGCTGATCCGGGTCGCTTTTCGATGTCCATTTCCAAGCATAGCTGCTGCATAGACGGCATAGGCCCATGTCATCCTCCTTTTTCCACAGTGCGTCATACATGGCGCGGAAGGAGCGGAACAGCTTGAATTCATAATTCGGGAAGGAAACAGAGGCCTCGGCACGCTGAAAAAGAATGTCATAAATATACGGCACATACAGTTGACCTGCACGGATGCGCCGCTGCTCGTTCAACGCAACAGGACGGATGCCGCCGTGATCTATGTCCAGCCGGATATGGAACTGAGACGGGAAAATATCCGCTGCTGTAGCGATCTGCTTTTTATCATAGAGAAGCACCTGGTTATCTGAATTGGAAAGAAGCCAATCCAGCTCGTTGCAGTCTTGCTCCAACCCCAACCGCTGATTTCCTTGGCGAAACTGTGCGGTGTACATTCCAAGATTCCTGTTCCGTCGCAGTCGTTGTGCTTCATCGCAGATAATGATGTCGTAATGTGCTTTAGTAACCGCCAGCGGACAAATAACATCCTTGGCATAGCCACCGGGGACACAGCGAAAAACAGCCTGAAGCTCTTTTCTGGTAGCAGGATTGGCATAGACCAGCCCAACACGCTCTTTCCCGGCAATTGGGTGCCGCTTTAGATAGTAGAATAGTGATGCAGCCACAACCGTCTTTCCGGTCCCCGCGTCCCCCTCAATGAGAATGGGACGAGTATGCGTGGCATCTCGCTGCCGCTGTGCGTCGCTGCATAAAAGTGCATTGACCGTGCTCTCCAGTGCCTGCTGCTGAGAGGATGTCAGCTTTGTAAAGGGCGAGTATTTATATTCCGTGGTGTTTAATATCGCCTGGAACTCCTTGTGGCGAACCAGCCCGCAATTGGCAAGTTTCGGCCAGAGCAGATCAAATCCCAATTCAAATGCATTTTTATCGGCATAGAAGGTTCGAGTGCCCGGGGAAGAATTGCAGATGTGAAATTTTTGGTCGATTCTCATGAGCTGAATCAGCAGCGTTTCATAATGCTTGGCCGGTGTTTCAGAGATACGCTGGCCCGTGATGACATGAATCCGCTGAAAATGGTACGGATAACAGCGATCTCCCTTGGTGCGATGCTGGATGCTGCGGATGCGAATATCATTTGTTTCTCCGATATAAGCGCTGGTACCGTTTTCTAGAATGTAGAGATAATGATAGTGATAGGGAAACACCCAATCACGGTAGTTTCCTTCGGCAAAATCATAGGTTGTTATTTCAAACTGGGGAAGCTGATTCATAGAGCGCTCCTTTCCCGGTATTCTTAGCACAGCGAGTCCCGCTCTGTGTGCTGATTCTGGTATTCCTCGCCCCAGGCCCACATGGCGTCGAGAATCGGCTTCAGACTATACCCCAGCTCGGTCAGCGTATATTCCACACGGGGCGGCACCTCTGCATATACCTTTCGACTGACCAGGCCGCTGGCCTCCATTTGACGAAGCTGCGCAGTTAAAACCTTTTGCGTTACATGGCCAATGGACTTTTTCAGTTCGCCAAAACGCTTGGTGCCAGGCATCAGATCCCGCAGAATCAGTACCTTCCATTTATCGCTGATCAGGGTTAGAGTTGTCTCTACCGGGCATGCAGGCAGCTTCTTTTCTTGTTTCTGTTCCATATAAACCTCCAATGGTATCCTTTTGGTAACTACACCACAATATTGTGCTTACTTTACAGATTGATCCTATGGTTATATGATATCTCCATCAAAAGGGAAACGCAAGACATCCCTGAATATTTGGAGGTAACAAAAATGAAAAAGGTAATTGAGTTTCTGAATGCAAATCCTGTGCAGTATCTGGCCACTGTAGGCCGTGACGGCAAAGCAAAGTGCCGCCCCTTTATGTTCTCCGGGGAAAAGGACGGCAAGCTGTGGTTCTGCACCAACAACCAGAAGGACGTCTACAAGGATATGCAGGAAAACCCGGAGATCGAGATCTCCGTTTCCAGCCCGGACTACGCATGGATCCGTCTGCACGGCAAGGCTGTATTTGAGAACAACATGGCCGCTAAGGAGATGTGCATTCAGAATCCCATCGTGAAAGGTCAGTACCAGACTGCTGCCAACCCCATTTTCGAGGTGTTCTATCT
>CAVEIY010000092.1:0-8195 GCA_963615825.1 Flexilinea sp. | reverse complement strand
GAGGGATTTCTATGCTCATTGTAACCGCAAAGCTATCAAAAGGCAAGCTCATTGGGATTGTGGCTGCCGCTGCGGCGCTGCTGATTCTGATTATCTTCCTGGCCAACCGCGGCACCGGCACTTCCATGGAAACCGCTGCCCCCGGCAAGCTGGACACCCCGGAACGCAGAATCGAATACCTTTCCTCCCTGGGCTATACCGTGGACCAGGAACCGGTGCGCACCCAGGAGGTTCTGATCCCCAAGGAATGGAACGAGGTATACGAGCAGTATGCCGCCATCCAGGCTTCCCAGGGCTTCAAGCTGACAAAGTACAAAGGGAAACGGGTCATGCAGTACGTCTACCACATCACCAACTGGTCTGAGCCGGATTCGGAACCGGTGTATGCCACCCTGGTCTGCTATAAGGGGCGGCTGATCGCAGGAGAACTGACCCGCGGCGGTGAGGACAGCTTCCTCCGTCCGCTGCTTGCCACCTGATACTTCGGAACAAAAATATTTTTATGACCAGTTGACAGCGCACCCATGTCCTGCTATAATACGCCTAGAAACAGAATATCTGATGAACCATGTTTTCAGGGCAGGGTGCGCGGCAAACTGATTTGCCGTAATTCCCGACCGGCGGTGATGGCTTTTAGCCCAGTCCGCGAACGCATAATGCGCCGAACCGGTGAGATTCCGGTACCGACAGTAACTGGTCCACTCATTGGGTGGCCTCAAGTCTGGATGAAAGAAGATGTGTCTCACACCTCCCTTAGATTTGTGACACCTGAATGCACGGCAGCATTCAGGTGTTTTGTCAAATTTAAGGAGGTTTTTGTTATGACCAACACTGTATCGCCCCCTCGCGTCTCGTCCACCCACAAAATCGTTGTCACCGCTATGCTCTCTGCCGTGGCCTTCGCCCTGATGTTCATTGAGGTGCCCATCCCGGCGCTGATTCCTTCCTTTGTGAAAATGGATATCTCCGATCTGCCGGAGCTGTTGGGCGCCTTTGCTCTGGGTCCGGTCTGCGGCGCTGTGGTATGCCTGATGAAGAACCTGCTGCACCTTATTATTAAGGGCACCACCTCTGGCGGCGCTGGCGAGCTATGCAACTTTCTGCTGGGTGTATTCTTTGTAGTTCCCGCCGGTGCGCTGTACCGGAAGCTGAAGCCCAAGGATACCGCACATATGACCCGTCAGGAGATCAAGGCAAAGGGCCTCAAGGCCGCTATCATCGGCTCTCTGGTAGGCACCATCGTTATGGCCGCTGCCTCCGTTCCCCTGAACTATTTCGTCACCTATCCCATCTACGCCAAGATGTTCGGCGGCATGGAGCTGATCGTCAGCGCCTATCAAACCATTCTTCCCTCTATGAAGAGCCTGCTCCAGTGCCTGATCGTGTTCAATATGCCCTTTACGTTTGTAAAGGGGCTGCTGGACGTGCTGCTGTGCTTTGTGATCTATAAGCCGCTGTCTCCCCTGCTGCACAAGTAACCAATCGACATAAACGCCTGAACCGTATCAAGCGGTTCAGGCGTTTTTCTTAATATCCCGGTTGCTGCATCAGTTCGATCAAAGCCTGCGTCAGCTGTTTTTGCAGCTCGCCGTGCTTTTCCAAGCTGAACGCCTTGGCCGGATCATTTCGCACCGATTCCGGATAAATCCAGCTCGGTCGGTATTTATACTGGTCTGGCTCCCATTCATAACGCGCTTCAATATGGGTATGTAAGTAGCCGTCAAAATTCATCAGCGTAGAATAGTTGACTCTTCTCGGATGAAGTACCTGCTCAATGGCGTCTCCAATCAGTGTCGTATCGAGAAGATACTGCCGCCGTTCCTCCAGGCTCAACTCCGCCAGAGACGCAACCTGCGGATCATGGAGCAGCACACAATACCCCGGTAAAAACTGCGTATCCGCCATGACTGCAAAACCGCTTTTCATGCGCACCAGCATCGTTGGGTTTTCACCCTTTTGGCATGCGCCAATTCGGTCCTTTTTCCAATCTTCCATATACTTCTCCTTATTCGCCGTCCGTCTCCAGCAACCGCTGCGCGTCCGGCTCCTCCAGCTGCTGAATATCCCGGAGCTTTCGGTTGATGGCGCGGGTTCTGGTGCCCATGAGGGTGTCCAGATCCTTGCTGGTCTGCTGCAGATGCCCCTGCATTTTCTGCATCACATCCTCGAACTTTGTAAACTCCGTTTTTACCGCTCCCAGCACCTGCCATACCTCGCTGCTGCGCTTTTGAATGGCCAGGGTCCGGAAGCCCATTTGCAAAGAATTCAGCAGTGCCGCCATGGTACTGGGACCTGCAACATTGATGCCGTAATCCTTTTGCAGCAGTTCAATCATGCCCATATTCACGACCTCTGCATATAAGCCCTCAAAGGGCAGAAACAGGATACCAAACGTGGTGGTATAGGGCGGCTCCACATATTTGTCCCGGATGTCCTTGGCGCTCTTTTTCAGTACGTTTTCCAGTGCCTTTCTGGCATCGGCCACCGCCTGGGGATTTCCGGATGCCGCTGCCTCCTGAAGATGCATATAAGTATCTCCGGGGAATTTGGAGTCGATGGGCAAATAGACCTTTTCTCCGTCGCTGCCCGGCAGCTTTACTGCAAATTCTACCCGCTCCCGGGAACCCGGGATGGTCGCCACATTGGTATCATACTGCTCCGGGGACAGGATTTCCTCCAGAATCGCGCCCAGCTGAATCTCGCCCAGGATACCGCGGGTTTTCACACCGGAAAGCACCTGCTTCAGGCCGCCCACATCACTGGCCAGATGCTGCATTTCGCCCAGTCCCTTATACACCTGCTCCAACTGCTGGGATACCGCCTGGAAGGAGTCCGTAATCTTCTTTTGCAGCGTATCCTGAAGCTTTTCGTCCACCGTACCCCGAATCTCGTCCAGCTTCTTGGCGTTTTCCTGGCGCATTTCCTGCATGGATGCTGCCATGCTCTGCCGCAGAGCATCCAGCTTTTGTTCGTTCATCTGGTCCAAATGCTGAAGCCGCTGATCCATGGCCTGCATCTGCTTTTCCATGGAGGCATTCATCGTCTCCTGCCGCGCCATCACATGCCGGTCAATGCTGTCGAGCTTTTCGCTCTGCTGCTGCGCCGCCGTTTCCTGCCCCTGGCTCACAGAGGTTTTCATGGTGTTCAGTCCGGTTTTCAGTTCGCTGCTCATGGTGCGGATATGCTCGCCAAGGCTGCTGGTCAGAGTGCCCATGCTGGCGTTAATTCCCTGCCCCAGGGTTCCCACTGCACTGACCACCGCATTCTGGGTCTGGGTCGCGGTGGCCTGCTCCTGCTGACGGAGATGCAGCTCCAGCTGCTCCAGCTGCTGTCTTGTCTGCTCCTGCGCCGCCTCCGGATTCAGTTTTTCCTGGAGCTTTGTCAGCTGCTCCTCCAGCGTCCGCACCTTTTGGAGCGAATTCTGCTGTTTCAGAATCAAAAATGCCACTGCGGCCAACAGCACCGCCAGCATCAAAATTTCCATAGCTCCTCCTTATACCGTGAACCGCTGGGCATCTACGCACCGTCCGGTATCCGTATCCACCGTAAACACCGCCCCGGACAGGCAGCAGGGTCCGTCCGCCGCCTGATACCGGCTGTAGAGTCCGCCCCGAAACTTCTCAATGGACAGCTCCGGACGAATGCCAATCACAGACTGCTTCGGTCCCGTCATGCCAAGATCCGTAATATAGCCGGTGCCCTGTGGAAGAATCTGCACGTCCGCCGTGGGCACATGGGTATGGGTGCCCCAAAGCGCCGTTACCCGGCCATCCAGCAGATAGCCCATGGCCAGCTTCTCCGAGGTTGCCTCTGCATGAAAATCCACCAGAATGATCTTTGCCTTCTGAAGCTCCGGCAAAATCTTGTCGATCTGGAGGAAGGGATTGTCAGGACCATAGTCCATATTCACCCGTCCAATCAGGTTGATTACCCCGATGGGACCAAGCTTGGAGTCAAAAACACCCCAGCCCCGTCCAGGATTCTGCGGAGCATAGTTGGCCGGACGCAGAATATAGGGGATATCGTCCAGGTAATTCAGGATAGAGCGCTGACGGAACGCATGGTTGCCCAGGGTAATCACATCGGCTCCGGCATCCAGCATATCCTCCGCCTGCTGGGGCGTCAGCCCCACGTTAGAGGCATTTTCGCCGTTGACCACCGTAAACGCCGCCTCATATTTCTTCCGGAGCATCGGCAGCTTTTTCCGCAGATAAGAAAGGCCCTGGGGCGCTACCACATCCCCCACTGCCAGAATATTTGCCTGCATTGTATTTCTCCCTTTCTGCATCAATAATTACTTTAGGGCAATACCGCATAATTCGGCAAGGAGATTTGGCGTGGGATTTTACGTCACAAATTTGTTGCGAAAACGCCGGAATACTTTGTGTATTTCAAGGTTTCGCAGCGGATTTGTGGGGTAAAAGAGCCGTCAAAGCCCGCAGACGCAATTGTGCGGTGTTGCCTTTATATTATACCGTCTCCCGGACTTGATTACAAGGAGATTCCCGCTGCTTCCAACTCATTGGGTCAAATTTTGGACAAAGCAGCACCCCCAACGTCACGCTGACATTGGAGGTGCTGTTATCGCTCCTCAGTGCAGATACCCAGGTCTTACCGTAACCCCAAAGTGCTTCACCAGCTGTTTCATCTGATCGTCGGTAATGGTCTGCTTCCAGGTAAGGTGTGCAATCTTCATATAGATTTCCGCTGCCTTTTCCGCCGTTTCAATAAGTCCGAACGCCTCGTCCAGATCCCGTCCGGCGCCGTAGAGTCCATGCTGCGCCCAAACCACCAGTCTGGCCGTTTTCATTTTCTCTGCGGTTGCTTCTCCGATTTCATTGGTGCCGCAGAGCATCCAGGGCAGTACATTCACCCCATCCGGGAACACTACCACGCACTCGGTACACATCTGCCACAGCGTCCGGGTAAACGCCACCTCGTCCAGATCATGCACATAGGTCATAGCAAGAAGATTGGTGGGATGGCAATGCATAATCACCCGATTTTCCGGGTCTATTTCCATTCTCACCCGATGGCTCATCATATGAGCCGGCAGCTCTGAGGTAAACTTTCCGCCGTCGGAGTAGCCCCATAGCAGCTCTGCCACCCGTCCGCCCTCGGCAATCCGAAGCAGTCCCAGGTTTTTCTCCGGATCATAGGGTACATTTTTAAAGTATTTTCCCGTGCCGGTCACCAGAAAATACATACCCTCCAGCTCCGGCTGAGAAAAGCCCGTGGGAATCTCCCGGATCACCTTTGCGGTGTCCAGATATTCCGCCACCTCTTCTTCGGTTAAGCGGAGGCTGATGTTGCCGCCGTTCCGCTCGTCCCAGCCCTGCCGGTACATGTTCTCCGCCGTGCGGATCATCTCCACCATCCAGGGCGCCGTTAAAATATCCTTCATGCTTTAAACCCGCTTTCTCAGTACCGAATTTTCGTAGCGCTCCACTTCCGCCATCCACGCTCCGTCTGCAGGAACGCCGCAATCGTCACAATATGCCTTCCAGACCTCCCCAAAGGGCATGGTTTTCAACTCCTCCTGCTGCACCAGCAGTTGGGTGAACTTTCCCTGATTCTGGAGCCGTTTCAGGTCTGCATGCGGCGTCAAAAGCGCATACAGCAGCGCCTTTTCTACATTCCGGAAGCCCGTCGTCCAGGCAGCCACCCGGTTGATAGAGGCATCAAAATAGTCCAGCGCAATATGGACCTTGCCCTCCAGTCCGCCGCAGCGAACGATTTCCTTGCAGATTTCCTTGGTTTCATCATCCAGCAGCACCACATGGTCCGAATCCCAGCGCACCCCTCGGGTGATATGCAGTGCAATCTCCGGGAAGAACGTCAGCAGTGCCGGAATCTTATCGCTGACCAGCTCGGTGGGATGATAGTGTCCGTTGTCCATCAGCGGAATGCACTTATCCCTGTGCAGCGCCGCATAGAGCAGCGTAAACTCCGCAGAACCGGCGGTATATGCCTCTACCCCGATGCCAAACACCTTGGACTCCACACAGGGCTTTACCTCATCAAAATTATACGGCTCCGACAGAATCTCGTCAAGGGATTCCTGATAGCGCTGTCTCGGTCCCATGCGGTCTGCGGGAATGTCCTTAAAGCCGTCGCCGGTCCAGATGTTCATGGTGCAGCTCTGTCCCAGCTCCCGAGCCAGGTAGGAAGAAATGCGGATACACGCCTTGCCATGCTCAATCCAGAACCGCCTGGTTTCCGGATCCGGGGACGACAGGGTCAGGGGATCACACTTTGGATGACTAAAAAACGTGGGATTAAAATCTGCACCCAGGCCCCGCTCCTTGCAGAATTCCACCCATTTTTCAAAATGCTTCGTCTCCAGCTTGTCCCGGTCTACCCAGCCGCCATTCTCCGGGGTAAAAATCGCATAGGAAGCATGGAGATTGATTTTCTTTTTCCCGGGGCACAGCTTTAATACCTGGTCAATATCCGCCATCAGCTCCTCCGGCGTTCTGGCACGTCCGGGATAGTTGCCAGTGGTCTGAATGCCGCCGGTAAGCGCCGCATCCTTTTGGTCAAAGCCCTTTACATCATCGCCCTGCCAGCAGTGGAGCGAAATGGGTACTTCCTTCAGCCGTGCAATGGCAGCATCCGTATCAATGCCCAACGCCCGGTATGCCTGCTTTGCTTCCTGATAACTCATGATAATCCCTCCATTTGAATGTGCAGATTGCCCAGCGCCGTTGCCTCAATGGGCAGGGCGACGACCTGTTTTCCGGTATACTGCTCAGTCAGTTCATTTAAATATTCATTTTTTGCGCCGCCGCCAACAATATAAAGCAGGTCCCAGCTGCGTCCTGTGATCTGCTCTAATTCCCGTACCGCCGTACCATAACAGCTTGCAAGGGAATGGTGGACACTGGACAGCAGCTGACCGTCCGTAAGATTTTTCTCCCCCAGCAGCTGGAGGATTGCCGCCTTCATGTCCTCCGGCGCAGAGATTTCCGGTGCATTTACGTCAAAAATCCGTTTTTCTCCGCACTGTTTCGCCATTTCTGCCATCTCGCTGTAGGAATAGCCCAGCTGCTTCTGGAGATTTTGCAGAATCCACATGCCCATAATGTTGCGCAGAAAACGGATATAGCCCACACCACCCTCATTGGTGAAGTTCGCCTGCTGGGCCGCAGCAGTTAAAACCGGCTCCGGAAGCTTGGCTCCAAGCAGCGACCAGGTACCGCTGCTGAGGAACAGTCCCTCCTGCTCCATGGGAATTCCCTCTACCGCCGACGCCGTATCATGGCTGGGGCACAATACCACAGGGATGCCCTGATACTCCCCCACCTTCTCTCCCGGCTGTGCAAGCGATCCGAACAGGTATTCCGGCAGTCCCAGTTTACGGATCAGACCGAGATCATAGCGTCCGGTTTTCGCATCCACCAGTCCGGTGGTGGTGGCATTGGTATATTCATGGACCTGATTTCCGGTCAACCGCCAGCTGAAATACTCCGGCAGCATCAGAAAGCCGTCCACTCCCTCCAGCCGTCCAGCCGCCTGATCGGCACAGAGCTGATAAATGGTATTAAAGGGCTGATACTGAATGCCGGTTCTGGCATACAGCTCAGAAAACGGCACCTTTTCATGCACCTTGGGAATCACCGCTTCGGTTCGGTCATCCCGATAGGCATAGCAGGGCGTCACCGGCGTATCCCCCCGCAGCAGAACATAATCCACGCCCCAGGTGTCAATGGCAAGGCTCCGGATTTTCCCCAGTTTTTTTGCCTCCTGTATGCCAATGCGAATCTCTGACTCCAGCCGGCTGATATTCCACACCAGGCGTCCGTTTTCCCGCTCCATGCCGTTTGGGAACCGATAGACCTCCTTGGTGTGCTGTCCCGTTTCATCCTGCCAGCCTAAAATATGCCGTCCGGAGGATGCGCCAATGTCGATGGCCAGACAGTATTCCATACCGCTATGCCCCCTTATATAGAGATAGACTTATTGTATCAATCCTGCCGCTGAAAACAAGGTCCGTTTCTTCGCAGAATATGTCCGATTTTTCCGATTTATCTTGACATTTTCTCTCTGGGATTTATCATGAAGGAGAGGTGATTTTCATGCGGCAGCAGCTTATCCGCAGGTTGTTTTCCATTACTCCCGAGGAACAGGCGCTATTAGACGGCGGCAGCTTGGATATGGGCCGATACAACCGGAATGGCAACGCGGTCATGGAC
>CAVEIY010000091.1:0-8198 GCA_963615825.1 Flexilinea sp. | reverse complement strand
AAAGAGGAAAAGTAAACTTTGTGTAATGTTTCTAAACGACGTGTAAAATATCCGCTGAAACCGTAGAAATCACCAGATTCCTGCATTCTGCCAGGAAAAAGATACAAAATTTGCAGAAATCCGCCCCAGCAGCAACAGCACTGGGGCGGAAAAAGCTTATTTCGGGCGAAATCCGCCAAACGAAAAACGGCGGGGCGGCATGGGCGTGGGCATGTCTACCACGGAATGGGTCCCTGGCGGCGTGTCCATGGGAACGCCGGGATCGTATTCTACAATTTTATAGCCGCAGGCGTTAATCATCACCGATTCGTTGTAGGGATAAATGGCGCGGCGATCCATGGGGTTCTCCCCCAGGTGCCGGTGCCCATAAAAATGAATGGCAGGCTTATAGACATCGTCTATGTAGCGGAAGGACTGAAAGCCCTCATGAAACAGGTCAGGTCCGTCGCCCAGTCCCAGCGCCGGCGCGTGGGTAACAAACAGGTCAATGCCCTTGTTCCGGCGAATCTGCGGCTCCAGCTTTTTTACCTTGCGCCACATCTGCTCATCGGAGTATTCATAGAGACAGGGATGGGGGCTTTTGCATCCGCCCAGGCCCATGAGACGGACGCCCTTATATTCAATTACACGGCCGTCGATGTTGATGCAGCCCTCCGGCGGTTCCTTTTCGTATTTCTTGTCGTGATTTCCCGGCACGTAAAACAGCGGGCACGGAATCATCGTTACCAGAAACGACAGATACCGGGCGGATAGATCGCCGCAGGAAATCATCATTTTGACGTCACGAAACCGCTCCGGGTCAAAATGATCCCAGATAAACTTGCTTTCAATATCAGAGACGACCAGAATCTTCATGGGCTTCCTCCAGAGACTTAGCGGGTTACTAATTTAATATAACAGATTGCCCCACAAAAAGCAAGAAATTCGCCGGAAAAACAGACGGTTTGGAGCAAAATAGAACCAAGTGTTTACAGGAGGATGAAACCTGTGATAAACTAGAATAATGGAAAAACGGAGGGAGGAATGGAAATGGCGAAAACAGAAGGCTCCAAGCGGCGCATTCTGGCGCTGGGCGAACTGCTGCTCCGGGAAACGGACGAGGATCATCGACTGACGGCGGCGGAGCTGGAGCAGCGGCTGGAACAAATGGGAATTCCGTCCGAGCGAAAAAGCATTTATCGGGATCTTTCAGCGCTGACGGAGCAAGGAATGGATATCATTCGCAGTCATCGGGGCTATTACCTGGGCAGCCGCACCTTTCAGCTGGCGGAGCTGAAGCTGCTGGCCGACGCCGTTCAGTGCTCCCGGTGCATTACGGAGAAAAAATCCTATGAGCTGATTGGAAAGCTTGGCACCCTGACCAGCCGCCACAATGCCGGACAGCTGCGCCGCCAGGTTCATCTGGTGGGCCGAAGCAAGGCGGAAAACGAGAGCATTTACTATAATGTGGACGCGCTCTATCAGGCCATTCGGCAGGACAGCGAGATTACGTTCCGCTATCTCGACTATCAGGTGGACGGCAGCAGAAAAGAGCGGGAAAAGCAATATTGCGCCTCCCCCTATGCCCTTTGCTGGGACAGCGAAAACTATTATCTGGTGGCACATACCGAAGGCCGCGGCAAAACCCACTACCGGGTGGATCGAATGGCGAAGATTCAGCTGACCGGCACCCCGCGGCTTTGTCCGGAGCTGTATCAGAACCTGGATATGGCGGCCTATTCCCGGCAGGTATTCGGCATGTTCAGCGGAAAGGCAAAACCGGTACGCATGCTGTTTCCCATGGAGCTGATTAACAGTGCGGTAGATAAATTCGGCAGCGACGCCATCATGGTGCCGCAGGCGGACGGCAGCTTTACCCTGACGGCGGAGGTGGCTATATCCCCCACGTTTTATGCCTGGGTGTTCAGCTTTTCCGGAAGAGTAAAAATTCTGGAGCCGGAGCCGGTGCGGCAGGAGTATCGGAGTATGTGCCGAAAGATTTTGGAAGAGGGATAAAAATAGCCTGCATGGCGGAATCCGTATGGTTCCGTGCCATGCAGGCGTTTTGTTATTCTACCGCTTCCAGGTTGGAATAGCCCATCAGGAAGGTGTCCACCTCCCGGGCCACTTCCCTACCCTCGCGAATGCCCCATACCACAAGGCTCTGACCTCGGCGCATGTCTCCGGCGGTAAAGACCTTGGGAACGGAGGTTTTATGGGTGCCGTTTTCTGTGGCAACGCAGGTTCTGGGGGTCTGGGTGACGCCGAACGCATCTGCCACATAGCTCTGACAGCCCAGGAAACCGGCGGCGATGAGCACCATATCCACGTCCATAGAATAGGTGTCCAGCTTGGTCATCTTGCCGCCTTCCCAGCTGAGGTTCACAGCAGTGACGCCAGTGAGCTTGCCCTGATCGTCCTTGAGGAATTCCTCTACCGTGGTGTTGTAGATTCTGGGGTCCTCGCCCTGGAGATAGATGGCCTCTTCCTGACCGTAATCGGTTTTCAGGACATTGGGCCACTGGGGCCAGGGGTTGGAGGGCAGCCGTTCGACGGGGGGCTTACCCATCATCTCAAACTGCACCACATGCTTGCAGCCCTGACGAATGGCGGTTCCAACGCAGTCGTTGCCGGTATCACCGCCGCCCACCACCAGTACGTTCTTGCCCTTGGCGTTGATAAAGTTACCGTCGCTGTGGGCAGAGTCCAAAAGGCTCTTGGTATTGGCGCGCAGATAATCAACGGCAAAGTAAATTCCACTGGCATCCCGGCCGGGCGCCGTCAAATCCCGGGGATTGGAGGCGCCGCAGCAGAGAATCACGGCGTCGTACTGATTGAGAATCTCCTGTGCGTCGGTATTTTCGCCCACGTTGGCATTGTAGACGAACTGTACGCCTTCCTCCTCCATCAGATGAATCCGGCGCAGCACAACAGATTTGTCCAGCTTCATGTTGGGAATGCCGTACATAAGCAGCCCGCCTGCCCGGTCAAACCGCTCATAGACGGTGACGGAATGTCCGCGCCGATTGAGCTGATCGGCAGCTGCCAGGCCCGAGGGACCGGAGCCGATGATGGCAATCTTCTTTCCGGTGCGAACCTTGGGAATCCGAGGCTTTACCAGTCCGCGGTTAAAGGCGTTTTCGATAATCGCCAGCTCGTTGTTGTGACAGGTCACGGGATCGCCGTTTAAATTGCAGGAGCATGCCTTTTCACAGGGCGAGGGACAAACGCGGCCCGTAAACTCCGGAAAGTTGTTGGTAATGCGCAGACGGTAGTAGGCCTGTTCCCAATTTCCCTCATAGATGAGATCATTCCATTCGGGAATCAGGTTGTGCAGCGGACAGCCGGATACTGCATTTCCAAACATCATTCCGGCCTGACAGAACGGAACGCCGCAGTCCATGCACCGGGCAGCCTGCTTCTGCTGCTCCTCCCGGGACAGCAGAGGCTTGAATTCCTTCCAGTTTCCAATGCGCTCCTCCGGGGGGATCACATGGCAATCCTGACGCTGATATTCCATAAATCCAGTGGGTTTTCCCATTTGTAATCCCTCCTTAGGCGTTCTTCGTGGCGGCATAGAAGGCTTCGATTTGAGCTTCTTCGCTGTTAAAGCCCTTTTCCTCCATGCGCACGATCATGTTCTGCATCATCTTATAGTCGTTGGGAATGACCTTTTTGAACTTGGGTAGGTACTCGGAGAAGTGCTCCAGCACCTTTTTGCCCTTTTCGCTGCCTGTGGCTTCCACGTGCTCGGTAATCATGGCCTTAAGCTCCATCACGTCGGCCTTGCTGGTGACGGCTTCCAGGGCGACAATTTCCTTGTTGGCCCGGAGATACAGGTCGGAGTTTTCGTCCAGCACATAGGCAATACCGCCGGACATACCTGCTGCAAAGTTCTTTCCGGTGCCGCCCAGCACCACAACTCTGCCGCCGGTCATGTATTCGCAGCCGTGATCGCCAACACCCTCCACCACGGCATAAACGCCGGAATTTCGGACGGCAAACCGCTCGCCTGCTACGCCTGCAATGAAGGCTTTGCCGGAGGTTGCACCATACAGCGCCACATTGCCTACAATGATATTTTCATCCGCCTGGAATACGCTGTTTTTCGGAGGATACAGAATCAGCTTGCCGCCGGAGAGTCCCTTGCCGAAGTAGTCGTTGCTGTCACCCTCCAGGGTCAGGGTCAGCCCCTTTGGCACGAATGCACCGAAGCTCTGTCCGCCGCCACCGGTGCAGTTTACAATGAACGTATCCTCCGGCAGGGTTTCACCAAAGCTCTTGGTGATCTCGCTGCCCAGAATGGTGCCCAGCGAACGGTCTGTGCTGGAAACCTTCAGCGATACCTGCTTTTTCGCGCCGGTTTTCAGGTTTTTCTTGAATTCCTTCAGCAACACCTGCATATCCAGCGTGTTTTCCAGCTTGAAGTCATAATGGTCCGCGGGATTGTAGGTGTTCCCCTCCCGCTGGGCAACATAGGGATTGTCGAGAATCTGATGGAGATCCAGCAGTCCTGCCCGGGTGCCCTTGAGATCGTCCCGCACCTTGAGAAAATCGCTGCGTCCCACCAGCTCGGCTACCGTGCGGATGCCCAGCTTTGCCATGATCTCGCGCAGCTCCTGGGCGACAAAATGCATAAAGTTGACGATATACTCGGGCTTGCCGATGAACCGCTTCCGCAGCTCGGGATTCTGGGTGGCGATGCCCATGGGACAGGTGTCCTTATTGCAGACCCGCATCATAATACAGCCCATGCACACCAGCGCAGTGGTGCCAAAGCCGAACTCATCCGCGCCCAGCATGCAGGCAATGGCAACGTCCCGTCCGGTCATGATTTTGCCATCGGCTTCCACAATCACGCGGCTGCGGAGTCCGTTCATAATCAAAGTCTGGTGGGTTTCTGCCACGCCCAGCTCCCAGGGAAGTCCTGCATTCTGCACGGAGGTCTTGGGGGCTGCGCCGGTGCCGCCGTCAAAGCCGGAAATCAGAATCAGCTGTGCGCCTGCCTTGGCAACACCTGCCGCAACGGTGCCAACGCCTGCCTCGGATACCAGCTTGACAGAAATCCGGGCGTCACGGTTGGCGTTTTTGAGGTCGTAGATCAGCTGTGCCAGATCCTCAATGGAGTAGATATCGTGATGAGGCGGCGGGGAAATCAGCGAAACGCCGGGAGTGGAATAACGGGTTTTTGCCACCCAGGGATATACCTTCTTGCCGGGCAGGTTGCCGCCCTCGCCGGGCTTTGCACCCTGTGCCATTTTAATCTGAATCTCCTGAGCAGAAACCAGATATTTGGAGTCTACGCCGAACCGGGCGGAAGCCACCTGCTTGACCGCGGAGTTCCGGTTCAGACCATCGGGACCAACGGTATAGCGGGATTCCAGCTCGCCGCCCTCACCGGTATTGGACTTTGCACCGATGGAGTTCATTGCGATTGCCATGCACTCGTGGGCCTCCTGAGAAAGAGAACCAAAGCTCATGGCGCCGGTCTGAAAGCGCTTGACAATGCTGTCCACGCTTTCTACCTCGTCGATGGGAATCTCGGCACCTTCAGGGAACTGGATTTCCATGGCGCCGCGGAGGTTGACAATGTTGCCGGGGTCGTTGACCAGCTTGGCGTATTCCTGATACTTTGCGTAGTCTCCGGTCATGGCCGAACGCTGGAGCAGATGGATGACCATGGGGCTGTACAGGTGCCGCTCCTTCCCTGCTCGGTATTTGTGAATGCCGACAGATTCCACGGATTCGTCCGTATAAAGCTCCAGAGGATCGAATGCCTTGTCGTGGAGAGCATGGACGTCCGCCTGAATCTCCTTCAGACCCACGCCGCCGACTCGGCTGACGGTGCCGGTAAAGTAGTGGTCAATGACCTCCTGATTGATGCCGATGGCCTCAAAAATCTGGCTGCCCTGATAGGACTGGATGGTGGATACGCCCATTTTCGAGGCGATTTTGACGATTCCGGAGAGAATGGCCTTGGTGTAGTCCTTTTCTGCGGCATAGTAGTCCTTGTCCAGCAGTCCGTCCTGAATCATGCCCTGAATGCTTTCCAGCGCCAGATAGGGATTGATGGCAGAAGCACCGTAGCCCAGAAGGGTTGCAAAATGATGGACCTCGCGCGGCTCGGCAGTTTCTAGAATCAGGCCCAGCGCCGTCCGCTTTTTGGTACGGACACAGTGCTTTGCCACAGCAGAGACGGCCAGCAGCGACGGAATGGCCACATGGTTTTCGTCTACGCCGCGGTCAGACAGAATGATGATATTGTAGCCTTCCCGATAGGCCCGATCCACGGAGTTGCAAATCTGGTCCAGCGCCTTTTCAAAGCTGGTATTCTTATAGCAGAGAATGGAGACGGTGTGGACCTTGAAGCCGGGCTTTTTCATGTTGCGGATTTTCAGCATATCCAGGCTGGTAAGAATGGGATTGTTGATCCGCAGGACGTGACAGTTTTCCTCCTTCTCCTCCAGCAGGTTGCCGTCGGTGCCCACGTAGACGTTGGTGGCAGTGACGATCTCTTCCCGGATGGAGTCAATGGGCGGATTGGTGACCTGGGCAAAGTGCTGCTTGAAGTAGTTAAACAGTGGCTGATGCTTGTCAGACAGACAGGCCAGCGGTGCGTCGATGCCCATGGCGGTGGGCTGCTCGGAGCCGGTAAGGGCCATGGGAGCGATGGAGAGCTTGAGATCCTCATAGGTATACCCAAAGGCCTTCATCATTCTGGCTCGCTCCAACGGCGTATACTTGGGCACGGAGTGGTTGGGAATCGGAAGATCTGCCAGATAAACCAGCTGGTTATCCAGCCACTGGCCGTAGGTTGCAGCGCTGGCATAATGCTCCTTCAGCTCGTCGTCCTCTACAACGCAGCCCTTTACGGTGTCCACCAGCAGCATTTTGCCGGGGGTCAGCCGCGCTTTTTTGACAATTTTTTCGTTGGGAATATCCAGTACGCCCACTTCGGAAGCAAGAATCAGCCGTCCGTCGTCGGTGATATAGTACCGGGAGGGACGCAGACCGTTCCGGTCCAGCACAGCGCCCATCTGGTCGCCGTCGGAGAACAAAATGGAAGCGGGACCGTCCCAAGGCTCCATCATGGTGGCGTAATACTGATAGAAATCCTTCCGCTTCTGACTCATGGCGCGATTGTTGACCCAAGGTTCGGGGATTGTAATCATCACGGCCTTGGGAAGCTCCATGCCGCTCATCACCAGAAATTCCAGGGTGTTGTCCAGCATGGCGGAGTCGGAGCCGGATGCATTGATGACTGGAAATACCTTGCCCAGATCATCCTCGGAGAACACGGAGGTTTCCATGGTTTCTTCCCGGGCCAGCATCCGGTCTGCATTGCCCTGAATGGTGTTGATTTCGCCGTTGTGGACGATAAACCGGTTGGGATGGGCGCGCTGCCAGGAGGGATTGGTATTGGTGGAGAAACGGGAATGCACCATGGCAATGGCCGAGGTTACCCGGGTGTCCTGGAGGTCCAGGTAGAACTGCCGCAGCTGCTTGACCAGGAACATGCCCTTATAGACGATGGTACGGCTGGACATGGAACATACATAGGTGTCCTCATGGCTCTGCTCAAATTCCCGACGAATGACATAGAGCTTCCGGTCAAAGTCCAGCCCTTTTTCGCAGCCGGAGGGGCGGCCAAAGAACGCCTGCATAATACAGGGCATGCAGTCCAGCGCCTTTTTGCCCAGTACATCGGGGTTGGTGGGAACCTGACGCCAGGCCAGCAGCGTAACGCCCTTTTTGATGCAGATGGTTTCCAGCATCTTCTTTGCCTGGTTTCGGGGCAGCTCGTCCTGGGGCAGGAAGAACATGCCGACGCCGTAGTCCCGCTCGCCGCCCAGCTCAATCCCCTGCTCTGCCATTACCGCATGGAAGAAGGCATGAGGCACCTGGAGCATAATGCCAACGCCGTCTCCTGTCTCACCGGCGGCGTCCTTGCCAGCCCGGTGCTCCAGCCGTTCTACAATGGCAAGGGCATTGTCTACTGTGGCATAGTCCTTGGTGCCGTCAATATTGACAATGGCGCCGATGCCGCAGTTGTCATGCTCAAAGGAGGGATCATAAAGGGGTGGAGTTGGTTTCCGTTGCTCTGTCATAGATAACACCTCTTTGTGGGATGTGAAAAAACGAAGTGTGCCGCATGCATTTTGAACGGCAGACGACGTATTCTCTTGCAATTTAACGTGTTGTAATGCACATTATATAGT
>CAVEIY010000090.1:4981-8437 GCA_963615825.1 Flexilinea sp. | reverse complement strand
GTATATCATTCATGATCCCCTGGATCGGCTGTATCTCTATCCCACCCGGCTGACTCAGCCGACTCCGCAGATGGAGCAGCTGATTACCGGAGAGCCGCTGCCGGAGGAACCCTGGGCGCGGGCCAAGGCACTTTGTGCCCTGACCAGCCGCAGTCTGGATTTGGTGCCACTGTCGCAGAATCGCACCGCAGCCCAGACAATGGAGTCTGGAGCCGGAGATGCGCGGGATCTTGCCCATGTATTCCTGTGCCTGTGCAGGCTGTCGGGAATCGCCGCAAGATTCGTCAGCGGATTGGCAGTGGGGGTTCCCCAGGCCCATGCCTGGGCAGAGGTCTACTGCGGCGGCGTGTGGCGGGCGATGGATCCCTCGGCCGGAAAGCCGGTGGAAGAGGGTTATCTGAAAATTGCCCACGGCCCAGACTATGACGCCTGCGCGGTGGAACGGAGCTGCTTCCGGGCGGCGGATACTCCCTCCAGCCGGAAGGTGGAGGTGCAGGTGACGGAGCACGTGATCCGTACCCGGGATACGGTGCCCCATGCCTGAGATTTTTTAAGCAAAGGAAGATAACTATGCGTCCTCGTATTGGAGTTCTTCCGCTGTATGACAGCGAAAAACAGACCCTTTGGATTAACCCTTTGTATTTTGGCGGCGTAGAGCACGCGGGAGGCTTGCCGCTGCTGCTTCCGCTGAGTGAGGAGCCAAAGCTTTGGGATGAGTATCTGGAAAGCTGCGACGGCTTTGTGTTTACCGGCGGACAGGATATTGCACCGGGAATTTATGGGGAAGAAAAGCTGCCGGAATGCGGCTATCAGGCTCCCCTGCGGGATCAGCAGGAACAGTATATGCTGGGGCGGCTGATGGAAATGGACAAGCCGGTGCTGGGCATTTGCCGCGGCATCCAGATGATGAATGCGGCCTATGGCGGCACCCTGTATCAGGATATTTTTACCCAGGCGCCGTCCCATGTGGTGCACCGGCAGGACAAGCCCTATGATTTGCCCCATCACCAGGTGACCATTCAAAAGGGCACCATGCTCTATGACATTCTGGGCTGCGAGCATCTGTCCGTCAACAGCATGCATCATCAGGCAGTGAAGCAGCCTGCGCCTGGCGCTGTGGTATCGGCGCGGGCAGAGGACGGCTTGATTGAGGGAATCGAGTTCCCCAATAAACGATTTATGCTGGGGCTGCAATGGCACCCAGAGCATATGTGGCAGAACTACGCATCTGCCCGGCGGATCTGGAGCGCCTTTGTCTCCGCTGCCAAACAATAAACGAATGGAGTTTCATTATGTCTGAAATTATCACAAAAGAACAGATTCCGGAGTATGAGGCATTTTTGCAGTCCCATCCAAAGGGACATTTTGCGCAGAGTGTGCTCTGGGCAAAGCAGAAGCCCATGTGGAAGTGGGAGGCCATTGTATCCCGGGACAAAAACGGGAAAATCAAGGGTTCTCTGGCGGTGCTGATTCGGAAGATTGTGCCTGGAATGCCCTTTACGATGATGTACGGCTGCCGGGGACCGGTAACGGACCTGGACGACAAGGAAACGCTGGCAGATCTGATTGACGGCGCAAAAAAGCTGGCAAAGCAGTATCATTCCTATGTCATCAAAATTGACCCCGACGTGCCATCCTCTGAAACGGCCTATACCAAAATGCTGGAGGAGCTTGGCTTCTGTCTCACCGGCGGCGGCGCAACCTTCGACGCGATTCAGCCCCAGTATGTATTCCGGCTGAACACCGAGGGCAAAACCGCGGAAGAGCTGCTGATGAGCCTGCCCCAGTCCACCCGTCGGAAGGTTCGGGCCGGTGCGAAAAAGGGCGTAACCGTGGAGATTAAGGGGAAAGAGGCTGTGCCGGATTTTGCACGGCTGATGCTGGAAACCGGCGTGCGGGACGGCTTTGTCACCCGGGAAGCTTCCTATTTTGAAAATATGCTGGACAATCTGGGCGAGCATGCCCGGCTGTATATGGCCTATTATGAGGGACAGGCCATTGCCGGTACCCTGGCCATTTGGTACGGCGATAAGGTGTGGTATCTCTACGGCGCATCCTCCAATGAGCACCGGAACCTGATGCCCAACTATATGCTCCAGTGGAGCATGATCGAGTGGGCCGTGGAACAGGGCTGCCGGATTTATGACTTCCGTGGCGTTCCCGGACGGGTTGGCGAGGATCATCCCCTCTATGGATTGTATAAGTTTAAGCTGGGCTTTGGCGGAGACTATGTGGAGTTTGTGGGCGAGATGGATATGGTCCTGAACAAGCCTGTAAACTTTATGATTACCAAGGGCAAGCCGGTCTTTATGGACCTGAGAAAGAAGCTCTATCTGCTGAAAAACAAGAAGTGAGCCGGAGGGCGGACGTATGAATGCATATGTAGTGGACCGGAACGCACTGGTAAGCAACATCCATGTGCTCCAGGAGAAGGCCGGAGATACGCCCATCTATGGGGTCATCAAGGGAAACGGCTATGGCCTTGGACTGCTCCCAATGGCCCAGGTGCTGAAGGAATGCGGAATTCAGCGGTTCGCAGTAACCGGTCTGGAGGAAGTAACCGAGCTGCGCAGCGGCGGATTTCATGAGGAAGAAATCCTGATGATGCGCGCCACCTGTATTCCGGAGGAACTGGAGCTGCTGCTGGAGCAGAATGCAACGGCAACGGTTGGTACGCTGGAATGCGCCAGGGCAATGGATCATGTGGCGGAGCAGGCAGGAAAACCCTTCCTGTGCCATATCAAGATTGACACCGGTATGGGCAGATATGGTTTTTTGCCGGAACAGCTGGAGGAGATTCAGCAGGTCTACGGCCTGGAGCACTTAAAGGTCACCGGTATCTATACCCATTTCCACAGTGCCTTTTCCAGTGAGAAGGATACACGCCAGCAGTTTGCGGCGTTTTCCGGAGTTCTGGACCGGCTGGCAGCAGCAGGCTATGAGCTGGGCACCCGGCACTGCTGCAATTCCTCGGCTTTTCTCAAGTATCCGGAGATGTATCTGGATGGCGTTCGGTTGGGATCAGCGCTGTTGGGACGGCTGAGCTTTCCGGGCGATATGGGCCTCAAGAAAATTGGCTGGTGCCGGAGCCAGGTGGAGCTGATTCGGGAGCTGCCAAAGGGGCATACCGTGGGCTATGGCGCTGCATGGAAGGCAAAACGACCCACGAAAATTGCAGTTTGCGGTGTGGGTTATTTCCATGGCTTTGGGGCGGAAAAGGGCAATGACCTGTTCCGGTTCCGGGACTGCCTGCGGGGCGGACTTGGCTATGTGAAGGCATTTTTGAAAAAGAAAGCCTACTATGTGACCGTCAACGGAAAGCCCGCCCGGGTGCTGGGCCATATCGGTATGGTGCAGACCATATTTGATGTAACCGAGCTTTCCTGTCAGGTAGGAGATCCGGTGAGAATCGAAATCAATCCGCTGCTGGTCAAGGGCATGGATGTCACATATGAA
>CAVEIY010000090.1:2799-4971 GCA_963615825.1 Flexilinea sp. | reverse complement strand
ATTATGGATACTCGATCTGTAAGCTGCGCCATGAGCATAGCACAGATGCCATGGGGGATTCCATCGAAAACAGGGAGGAATCCCTTATTTTTTATGCAGAGGGATCACTTTTTTCCTGCACCCGGCATTCACCGAGAATAAAGGGCAGTACCTGATCCCGGGCGATGTCCAGCACAAACTGAAATTCGTTGTAGAGTTGATTTTCCGCCGACTGAAGCAGCTCCTGATCGCTCATGGGCAGCAGCTTGCCGGAGGGCATTTGCTGCTCGTGGGCATGCATGTTTTTCACCAGGTGGATCAAGGCTCCGGCGTCTCCGCTGCGCAGGGTTTGTCCGCAGCGCTGACGACGTTCCCGGCAATCGCTGATCCAACTGGGCGGATTGTTCTGCTCCTGGGCAACCAACTGATATATTTCTCCCGCAGAGAGCACGTTCCGCAGCTTGACCCGCTCAGGCTGTGCGTCTACAGGCAGATAAAGGGTAGTTTTTTCATCCCCCACCGGACGGAGCAGGAAATAGTCCCGGCGTTCCTTCCCAAGGGTTTTGGTTTCGCGCCCACAGATCCGGCAGACCCCATGACCGCCGTAGTGAATGCAATCGCCAATGTGTAAGTTTAACTCAGACATATTCATATTCCTCCAAAGCTTCCGTGACCTGATTCTGATTCCGTTCTGCGTGTTTCGTTCCGTTCCGCATCCAGCGAGTACTTACCCATCCATTATACAACTTTTTTTGAATCAGAGTAAGGGGAACCGGAGAAATTCACAAAACTTTGGTGGAATAATCCAGAGAGGCGCAGGAGGAAATGCGCAGATTGCACAAAGAAAAACCAGGCTGCACAATGGTTTGCAGCCTGGCGTTCTCTTATTTTCCTGCGTAGTAATTGATCAGGCAGCCGGAGAGAATCACATCCCGTTCCTCCCGGGAGAGATTCTTCAGCTGGAGCGTGATTTCGCGGGTGGCGTCCGGCTGAATCAGCGTGCCGGTAACGGTTTCGTCCATACCGCTCAGGGCCTTGCGGATACCGGGAACATACAGCCGATCACCGGGCTGAATGTTCAGCGATTCAATGTCCTCTACCGTGAAAGGCACCATGCCCCAGTTGATGACATTGGAGCGATAGCGCTTGGTAGCATACTCCAGACAGAGATTGGCACAGCCGCCCAGCACCCGCTGGCAGGAAGCCGCCTGCTCCCGTGCGGAACCGTCGCCGGGACGGATGGACATGACCACACTGCCAAGACCGGTGGTGGCAGGATCATAGCCTACCATTTTGTCGGCAACGCTGGCGGGATTCTCCTGACGCTGACGCTCCAGGGCAAGCACCGCCTTGGCGCGGGGAACATACTGGGGATCCTTGCGGCTCAGGGCAAACTCGCTCAGCCGCAGGGGATTGGAACGATAAGAGGAGGTTTCGCCGGAGGGAATCAGCTCATCCGTGGTGGTGAGGGGATCATAGATGGCGGAGCAAACCGTCAGCAGCAGGTTCTCCGGCATGGGAATCTGCTGGGGCCAGTCGGCAATGTTGGGGCCGAACACCAGCTCCTCCTGGGGCTGGGGCTTTCCAACGCCGTAGTAGACCCGGGCGCGATAGGAAGCGTCATCGTAATGGTAGTCCACCCGGCTGGGATCCGCCTGGATTTCCGGATAGTCGGAGGCAGCGGTAATGGCACCGCCGTTCAGGGCGGAGACGGCGATGGAGCGGGCGTCCATCAGCGCTACATAGGACAGCTGATTGTCGCCGGGCTTGCTGCCCTCACGGTTGGGGAAGTTTCGAGTGGAGTGGCGAATGGAGAAAGCGCCGTTGGCAGGCACATCTCCTGCGCCGAAGCAGGGGCCGCAGAAGGCGGAACGGATGGAAACGCCGCTGGCCATGAGCTTTGCCAGATCGCCGGTTTTTCCAAGCTCCATCATGACGGGCATGGAAGCGGGATAGGCCGACAGCCAGAATTCACCGGAGCCAAGGGGCTTGCCGTCCAAAATCTGCGCGGCTTTCTGGAGGTTTTGATAGGTGCCGCCGGAGCAGCCTGCAATGACGCCCTGATCGGCATAGAACTTTCCACCGCGGATTTTGTGCAGCAGACTTTCGGGCTTGGATTTCAGCTCCAACTGCTGCTCCCGACGAACCTCCACCTGATGAAGCAGATCTTCCATATTTTCATTGAAGGTATGG
>CAVEIY010000090.1:0-2727 GCA_963615825.1 Flexilinea sp. | reverse complement strand
GCTGATCTTCCATATTTTCATTGAAGGTATGGATGGAAACGGCGCAGGAGGGGTGGAAGGGCAAGGCAATCATACATTCCACCGTGGAAAGATCTACGGCCAGAATGCGGTCATAATAAGCGCCCTCCTGGGGGTGCATGGGGTGATAATCTTCGCCGCGGCCATGGATGGTCAGAGATTCCTTCACCACGTCGTCCGTCTCCCAGATGGAGCTGAGGCAGGAGGTTTCGGTGGTCATTACGTCGATGCCGCTGCGGTAGTCCATGGCAAGGGAGGCAATGCCGGGGCCGAAGAACTCCATCACGGCGTTTTTTACGGTGCCAGCTGCAAATGTCTTTTCGATGATGCTCAATGCAACGTCCTGGGGGCCAACGCCGGGACGAGGTGCGCCGGTGAGATAAACGCCAACCACCTGGGGCAGGTCAATGTCGTAGGTTCGGCCCAACAGCTGCTTGACCAGCTCCGGTCCGCCCTCACCGATTGCCATGGTGCCGTATGCGCCATAACGGGTGTGGGAATCGGAGCCGATAATCATCTTGCCGCATCCGGCATACCGCTCCCGCATATAGGAGTGGATCACGGCCTGGTGGGCGGGAACAAACTCGCCGCCGTATTTCTTGGCGGCAGACAGACCGAACACATGGTCGTCCTCGTTGATGGTGCCGCCCACTGCGCACAGGCTGTTATGACAGTTGGTGAGCACATAGGGCAGCGGAAACTGCTTGAGGCCACTGGCACGGGCCGTCTGGATAATTCCCACATAGGTGATGTCGTGGGAGGCCATGGCATCGAACTTCATCTTTAAATGCTGCATATCCCCACTGTGGTTGTGGGCTGCCATAATGCCGTATGCCATGGTCTTTGTCCGGCCGGTATCAGGGCGATAGCCTGCCTGTGCCCCATCCTGCACGGAAATTGCGGCGCCGTTTCGGTAATAGCCGCCTTCGTTCCAAACCGTTATCATGAAAAGCTCCTCCTGATTCAACGTAAATCTTGCCATTATTCTAGCAAAGTGCCCATGGGAATGCAAGTAATTGGGGGAATAACAGGATAAAGTCGCATGATTAACGGTGGTTTCCTGCATATTATGGTGCAAAACGGGGAAGGGAAAAGTGTTTTACAAAGCCTTGTCGGGTATGATATAATAAAACATAAACCATAAAACACGGAGGATATCAATTTGAAACGACTGTTTTGCTGCCTTTTGGCGGCTGCCATGCTGCTGACCACGTTGGCCGGATGCGGAAATTCGGAAAAATCGGCGGACAGCGGCGATATTCTGCTGCTGGCGACCACGCAGCCGATGTATGAGCTGACGGAGCAGATCATTGCCGGGGCGTCCGGCATTACGGTGCAGCCCCTGATTCAGGATCAGGTTTCCTGCCTGCACGACTACACCATCACCACCGACCAGATGAAAAAGATCGAGCGGGCCGATTTGGTGATTCTCTCCGGGGCGGGTCTGGAGGACTTTATGGCGTCCAGTCTGTCCGGGAAAGACGATACGGATGTGATCGACAGCTCCGAGGGCATTGAACTGTTGGGGGATGATCCCCATATCTGGCTGGACCCCAGACGGTATGTGCAGCAGGGGGAGAATATTACGCGGGCACTGTCAGACCGCTATCCGGAGCAGGCGGATTTATTTCAGAAGAATATGGAGGCTTATGAGGATACGCTGCTGGAGCAGTATCAGAACACCTGGTATCCGGCAGCTCAGGCCCTTTCCTGCAAGGAGCTGATTACGTTCCACGACGGGTTTGCCTATTTTGCCGATGCCTATGGACTGACCATTCTGGCGGCCATTGAGGAGGAAGAGGGGGCGGAACCCTCGGCGGCAGAACTGAAGGAGATTGTTGCGCTGACCGAATCTCACAAGATTCCGATGATTTTTACGGAGAAAAACGGAGCGACTAACGCTGCGGAGATTGTGGCACAGGAAACCGGCGTAAAAACCGGCGTGCTGGACCTTGGCATGAGCGGCGGAGAAAATAGCTATGCATCGGTGATGGATGAAAATCTTGGTGCACTAAAGGCGGGATTGGAATGAGCGTAATCAAGCATCAGGGGCAGGGATGCGGCGGACATTGCTGCCTGAAAATTGAACATCTTGGGGTGAAAATCGGCTCCGATGAGATTCTGCGGGACGTGAATCTTCACATCCACTGCGGAGAAATCGTGGCGCTGATCGGACCCAATGGCGCGGGAAAATCCACGCTGATCCGCTCGATTTTAGGGCAGCGGGAGCATGAGGGAACCATTACATTTCAGCCTGCGGGGCAGAAAAGCAGAAAGTTTCGCATTGGCTATGTGCCCCAGAGTCCAAGCTTTTCCGGCGGTGATCCCGTAAGCGTGCTGGACCTGTTTGCTATGTGCATCGGTAAGGGACCGGCTGCCTTTCATGTGGGACGGCGGCTTCGGGAAAAGGTGCTGGCGTGCTTGAAAAACGTCCACGGAGAGAGTCTGATCGACAAGAAAATCGGGAGCCTGTCCGGTGGCGAATTACAGCGGGTGCTGCTGGCTCTGGCGCTGGAGCCGCTGCCGGATATTCTGATTTTGGACGAACCGCTGTCCGGCGTGGATGCAGAGGGCATTCATCAGCTGCTGGGCATGCTGGATGAAATCCGGACGAAATTCGACCTGTCCATTTTAATGGTGACCCATGATTTTGCCATGCTCAGCCGCTATGTGGATAAGGTTGTGCTGCTGAAGGAGACGGTACTCACC
>CAVEIY010000089.1:0-8589 GCA_963615825.1 Flexilinea sp. | reverse complement strand
AAACCATCACCATTCTAACATGGAGGTTTTTGTTTTTGCTATAAGCCTTTTTGCCGACCCCTAGTAGAACTAGGGGTTTCTTTGTCACTAAAGTGCCAAAACAGCTCCCCTGAACAAACGCCGTTCAGGGGAGTTTCTTTGTTTATAGGATTTTTGCCAGCCGATCCATGGCTTCTTCCATTGCGCTGGTGGGGCAGGCCAGGTTGAAGCGAATATGTCCTTCTCCACCAGTTCCAAAGGTTGCGCCATCGTTGACAAACACCTGTGCCTCCGACAACTTCTTCATCAGCTGTTCCTGCGTCAGTCCCAGGCAGCGAAGGTCAATCCACTGGAGATAGGTTCCCTCCAGCGGCGAGAATACCGCGCCAGGGATCAGCGCTGTGAGCCGCTCCTGGAGGACCTGGCGATTCTTGCGAAGATGCACCAGCAGCGCATCCAGCCATTCGCCGCCGCCCTCATAGGCTGCCGTGGTAGAGGCATAGGCAAAGGTGCCCAGGAAATGTCCGCAATGGAGGTTCTGATCCGCCTGGAACTTCTCCCGGATTTCCGCATTGGGAATAAAGATGTTGCTCAGTGCATTGCCAGCCAGGTTAAAGGTCTTGCTGGGTGCCGTGCAGATGATACTCCGATCCGCCAATTCGGGAACGGCCTGAGTCAGCACTGTGTGCTGATGGTCATAGTCCAGATCAAAATGGATTTCATCCGAGAGCACATAGAGATTATGCTTCTGGCAGATTTCGCCCAGTTTCTTCAGTTCCTCCTGCGTCCAGACTCTGCCCACAGGGTTATGGGGCGAGCACAGCATCAGCAGCTTTGCCTGGGCCGCCTTTTTCTCCAAATCCTCAAAGTCCATGGTGTAAACGCCGCCATCACACTTCAGCGGATTTTCAATCAGGGTACGGCCGTTATTCTTTACGGAATTCGAGAAGGGCGGATACACCGGTGTCTGCACAATCACGCCATCCCCGGGCTGCGTCAAGGCCCGAATGGCCATGCCCATTGCAGTTACCACGCCAGTGGTCTGGATGCACTGGGACATATCCACCTCCCAGTTGTGGCGCTGCTTCATCCACTGAACCACTGCCCGATCATAGCGCTCCTTTTCCGGAGGCGCATAACCAAAGCAGCCGATGTCTACGCAGCGATGCATCCCCTGGGTAATGGCCGGTGCCAGATTCAGCCGCATCTCTGCCACAGAAAAACTGATGATCTGGGGATCCGTCACCCCCTGCTCTGCCGCAAAGGGATGAACACCGCCGCCGGTGTTCAGGGTCGTAAAATCAAACTCCATGGAACCTACGTCCTTTCTATTGATGTATGCCTATGATAGCACATGGTTTGAAAAAATACAAACCCCGCGCGAAGAATTCTGCGTTTCCGCCAAAACAGACGCTGCCGCAGTTTCCCGCAGCAGCGTCCGTTTTGGTTATACGCCGTAATACCGATCCAGTGCCGCCTGCTTAATGGCAGTAACCTGATCCAGGTTCATAGATTTGAGATTCTCCACGAATGCATCAAATTCGGACATATCCTGTTCGCCGGTAACGAACTTGGTGATGTTCTCCTCGGCATAGGTGTGGATGTCCGCATTGATCCGCGCATACTCCTCGTTCTCCTCCTGGGTCATCACCGCATTGGAGGGATAGGTGTAGAGGCTGTCACGGGTCTTAGACCAGGTTTCATAGCATTCTACCCGCAGATCGGAATAGGTATAGGTCTGAGCATCCCGATAGGTAATGCTGCCCACGTTGGAATTGGTATACATAACCTGGAGATTCCGTCCGGTCAGCGCCAGCTCTGTGTAGCGAGGCTCGCCATTTTCCATGGTGTAGCTCTCCCCTTCCAGGCCATAGTTTGCCGCCATCACCGCATCATGGCACAGCCACATGTCGTTCCAGGCCACTGCCAGAGGAATATCCCGGCAAGCCGTGGTCAGAACGATACCGCCGCCAGATACCAAAGACTGCTCCGGAGCAAAGTGGACAATTTCGTCATGCTCCAGCACAGGCTCCTTCAGTGGTGTTACATCCCAATTGGGATTCTCCTTGTCATAGCTGTCCAGGGTGGTAAACGCCATGCCCTCCAGCAGGAACACGCCGATGTCGTCGGTAATCACCTTTTCAATCTCACAGTCCCGGGCATTGAGGGACACGAAGTCGGGATTTACCAGCCCCTCGGTATACCACTGGTGCATCATGGTCAGGTATTCCTTATATTCCGGCTGGGTGATGCCGTAGCGTACCTCGCCGTCCACCTGATACCAGGGATCCGAGTTCATGGGCATGGAGAACAGCTTACCGGCAATGCCATAGCCGCCCACCAGATATTCATTGCTGAACGTCACGGACGCAGGCAAATACAGAGGCTCCGCAATTCCCAGATCGTTTTTGAAGGCCGTCAATACATCGTGATACTCATCATAGGTTTCCGGCAGCTCCATATTCACCTGATCCAGAAAATCCTGTCGAATCACAAAGCCGGTGTCCACATAGCTCTTCTTATCCGCAAAGCCCAGGAATGCCACAAAGTCCCCCTGCGTGGTGGTGCAGGCCCGATAATTGTCCTCGTTGTAAGTGGCAAGGGCATAGTAACGAGGCGCATACTCCTCCAGATAGTCATTCAGTGGCAGGAATACATCGTCCTCCACGGCGCCGGACAGGCCGGTATTGTACATGGACGATGCGTTGAAAATCATGTCGGTATAGTCACCGCCGGCAATCATCAGCTGGAACTGGGTAGCCGCCAAAGTCGTGGTAACCTCCGTCCAGTCCAGCTTTACGTTGGTCAGGTCCTCCATCGCCATAAACGTCCGATGGGCTGCCATGCCCTCCGGCAGATCCTGGGGCAGCATATCCGGAATGCTCATCCAGACCGACAACTCCTCCTGCTCGTCCAGTGGGAACTGAATGGGATTGGCACTGGTGTCCACCGCTGCAACAATGGCTTCCGGATCCCAGTCCTCTTCTGTTCCATTGCCATAGGGCAGGCTGGGATCCCAATCGTCCTCCAGTGTGGATTCTGCGATGCTTTCCTGGGGTTCCGCCTGGGAAACCGCCTCAGGCTGCTCCGGCGCCGCGGCGGCAGCCGATTGCTGCTCCGATTCCACTGCTGGCTGAGACGCTGCTGTATCACCGCAGCCCGCCAGCAGCCCCAGCAGCAGCGTTGCCGCCAGGGTCAGGGAACAAAGTCGTTTCATCTTGCATTTCTCCTTTTTCTGTGCTTCGGGACAGAGAATCGTCCCGTTTTCTTTATTATACTCGAAGGCACGGTGCAGGGAAAGGAGAAATGTTCAATTCGCAACAATCATACCATTGGACACAAATGGTAGCACAAACACATTCCCTCCAACCTACACGGATTTGCGTTTTCTCCAGTTTGTGCGGAAACGGCGGCAGAGAACCGTTCCCTGCCGCCTGATCCTTTCGCTTTTCTTATTCGTGATGCCCGCAGCTGTGACCGCCCTGATGATCGTGGTGATTACAGTGGACATCGGGATTGTAGCTCAGCTCATTGGACAGCAGCGCTGCAACCGCCTCGTCTGCACTGCCGCTGACGCCGCCGTAGAGGGTAATCCCCACATTTGCCAATGCAGCCTGGGCGCCGCCGCCAATTCCGCCGCAGATCAGGGTCGTAACCCCCTGCTGCATCAGGAAGCCAGCCAGTGCTCCATGACCGCTTCCGCCGGTCCCAACCACCTGCGCACTTACCACCTTTCCATCTGCCACATCATAGATTTTAAACTGGGAAGTATGGCCAAAGTGCTGAAAAACCTGTCCGTCCTCATAGGTAACTGCAATTTTCATGTTCTGTTCTCCTTGTCTTGTTTCATTCGTTTGTACAGCTTTCGCGCCATCCGTTTCTTGGCAGCAGCACATGCCGCAGCGTCCCCGCTCCTGTCCGCCGCAAATCCGATAATTACCGCCGGTAATCATCAGCTGCCGCCCGTGTACCAGGCAAGCCGCAATTTTCTTCCGGGCGCTTTCATAGATTTCCTGCACAGTGGAACGGGAAATATCCATTTGCGCTGCACATTGCTGGTGACTTTTCCCCTCCAGATCCACCAGACGAATCACCTCGTATTCGTCCAGCGTCAGCAGAATCGGATTCTCCCCCTGCTGCTGCGCTGGGCAGAAGGAGGTAATTGGGGGCATTCCACAAATTCTGCGGCATCTTTGTGGTCTTGGCATTGGCATCCCCTCTTCGTTTCCGGTATATACCGATTATATCACGTTGTTTTATGCGATGCAAGCCCATTTCTTCATTTGCATGGGCTTTTCCAACGTAGTATAATAAGACGCAAACAGGCAATAAGGAGGAAAATACTATGAAGGTACTGCTTGTCAACGGCAGCCCCCACAAAAACGGCTGCACCTTTACCGCCCTTTCCGAGGTTGCAAAAGCCCTGGAGCAGGACGGCATCGAAACGGAGTTCTTCCACATTGGTACCGGCGCGTTACATGGCTGCACTGCCTGCGGAGCCTGCCAAAAGCTCGGTCACTGCGTATTCACCGATGATCCGGCCAATGCACTGTCCAAGAAAATGCAGGAAGCCGACGGTATCGTCATCGGCTCCCCGGTATACTATGCCGGTGCCAACGGTGCGCTGTGTGCGCTGCTGGATCGGGCGTTCTATTCCGGTCACGGCTTTGTATTTAAGCCAGCCGCAGCCGTGGTCAGCGCGCGCCGCAGCGGCACCACCGCAACGTTCGACCGACTGAATAAGTACTTTACCATCAATCGTATGCCCATTGTGTCCTCTCAGTATTGGAACGGCGTACACGGTCACTGTCCAGAGGATGTGATGCAGGATCTGGAGGGCTTGCAGACCATGCGTACCCTGGGCCACAACATGGCCTGGATGCTCAAGAGCATTGCCACTGGCGGTCAGTCCTACCCGGAGCCGGAGCCTCGGGTTGGCACAAATTTCATTCGGTGATGTCCTGAAATACACTTGGCCTGCAATTCCAAGGCTGTGCTGATACCAGTCGCACACCACGATCTCTTCCATATCGTTATATAGCTGTTGCCCGCAGACTCCATTCTGTTTTGGAGCCTGCGGGCATGTTTATGGATATCGTGGGATTATACGCTCTTGTCCAGCCGGTCTTTCCATTCCTTTTCCCGGAAGCCCACCAGTACAAAGTCCTCGCCCACCAGGATTGGCCGCTTTACCAGCATGCCATCGGTAGAAAGAAGCCGCAGCATTTCCTCCTCTGTCATACCGGGCAGCTTCTCCTTCAGTTCCATGGACCGATAAAGCATTCCGCTGGTATTGAAGAACTTTTTCAGCGGCAGTCCACTGCGCTGATACCAGACGCGCAGCTCTTCCAAGCTGGGATTGTCTGTTTTAATGTCCCGAAGTGCATACGCAATCTGATGCTCGTCCAGCCATTTCTGGGCCTTCTGACAGGTGCTGCACTTGGGATAGCATACAAACGTTATCATTGGTGTTCACTCCTTTTCTCGTTTTGTTTATCTATTATACGGATTCTCCACATGAGAATATATACTGCTCCTCGCTCGTTTGGACAAACCCGACGCTTTGAAACATGGTTTGCGACTGCGTATTAAACGAATAGATCTCCGCGTGCAGCGCCGGAATGCCCTTTTCCCTGGCCAGCTGAATGATGTCGCGAATTACCCGTCTGCCGATGTGTTTATTTTGAAAGGGCTTTGCTATGACAATATTCACCTCGCCGCTGGACTGCAAGCAAACGTCCCCGCACAATCTGTTTTTATATTTGATATAAAACAGATCACCGTGTGCATTTAAATAATGATACATTCTTTTGAGCAAGTCCAGGTCATAGACTTCATTTCTGTTATCCACCTGCTTGCACAGCTCCAAATCCTGATACCACGCCAATGCGGTTTTATAGTTTGGATAATATGGAACAAGCTGTACCGCCTCATCCACCCGTCTTTGTTTCATTGCAAATGCTCCTCAGTTCATTCCTGTATGTTCCTCCAGAATACGCGGCTCCATCCCTGCCGTCCCTTAAAACAGATCCAGCATATTGTCCAGGTAGATCTCTTCCCTGACCCGCAGCTGATACTCCGGCTTTGTCATATAGTAGAGCAGGAACTCCAGAATCAGCGCGCTGCCCAGTCCCCGGCCTTCCAGCTTAAAGTTAGAAAAGCCCATGGGCAAATAAGTGTTCTGAATCTCGTGGATTCCAATAAACCCAGGGTTGCTCATCGCCTTGGAAAAGCGATAACCGTCTGCCGCATCCGGTGCCGCGCAGTGGTGCTCCGGTCCCTGCTCGCCAAGATTTTTCCGGCTGACTGCCTCATAGCAGCGTTTTCTGTCCTTGCAGCCAAACCAGCAGCATTCGTTACACAGGAACTCTACCTTGTCTTTCTGATTCTGGGGCAGCATGCGCAGTTGATCCAGCGCACGGTTCAGACGAAAATCCGGCACCACATAGCGAAATTCCTCCCGCTCCAGCTCCCTTGTCAGCTGCGAAAATTCCGTCAAAACCTTGGTGGTAGAGGAGACAAAATAGAGATTCGGATACTGCCGCCTCAGCGCATCCAGCAATAAATCTGAATGAACGATGACGCCATTTTTCGGTCCTTCCCCTTCCGAAAACAGCCTGCACAGCGCATTGCATCTCCGTTCAGAAAGATGCTCCTCCCGAAGCAGGGAGTTACTGAACGTCAGCCGAGCCGAAATTCCATATTCCCGCATCAGTGCCAGGACTGCGCGGGGATCGGCGTCCCCGTCCTCTACACGCCCGCCGCCCCAAATACAGTCTGCGGGAGCGCCGTAGATGGAACCAATGTCACACCAGTCATAGAAGTATTCCCTGTGCGCCCGAAACAGCGGTAGGAACACGCGATATAGCTCATAAAATTCAAATAGTCCGGGAAGATGGTAGTAGGCCCGTTCCAATTCGCTCACATCCGTTTGTTTGATTCCGTTTCTCAAATTGTGCTTTTATCTTATTATACACAAAATCTACACGGCATTCCAGTTGTTTTCCTGTTGATCCGCTTCATTTCCATCGAAAAAGCTCCTGACGTTTTTTCTCCATTTCAAATTCTACTGTCCATCCACCAGCTCCAGATTCATAAGATCAAAATCAATTCTCTGCCCACCGATTTTGAAGAACGCCGGGAAGGTGCAAAGCTTTCGGAATCCGTATTTCTCATACAGTCGAATGGCGCGGGTATTGTCGCTGCGCACCTCAAGGTTCAACTGTTCAAAGTCATTTTCCCTGGCAAAGGTCAGGACTGCTTCCATCAAAGCAGATCCCGCGCCGCAGCCCCACCATGCCTTCTTCAAGCTGATCCCGAACTCCCCGCGGTGGCTCATTCGATTCTGCTTACGGTTCAAGCTGGCCGTACCGATGATCTCGCCATTTACCTTGGCCAGATACTGTGCATTGTCTTTTGAACCGCTCTGTGCGCGCAAATAGGCCTGCTCCGCTTCGATACCAAGGGGTACCCCTTCTGCGCCAAAGCTGAGATTCTCCGTCTCCCCGCCTACGATCTTCAAATATTCTAGAAGCGCAGCGGCATCCTCCGGCCGTGCGCGTTCAATTTCAACTGGTATGTGTTTTGCATTCACGTTTACTTTTCTCCTTCCCTTATTTGTTTACGTGATACCAAGCCAGCACAGCTCTTAAATGGTCACATTTGATCCGATCACCGCCGCGACGCATCATGTCCAGCATATCGCTCCGTACTGCCGGCATTGGTGGTGTAAATAATCGCTTCCATCGAATTCCCCTCTCCAATCAATAAAACGCAGCGTGATCGGTGTTGCGATCAGCACTGCATCTTAGCGTCTGGCTTCTTTGTATTCCTAGTAACTGCCCTGTAAAGCAGAAGCAATCGCTTAATCCCTTTCACTATAGTTGCTGATCGGTTACTTGTCAAGAAGATTGCCGAGAAAGCCGTTGAAATGGCATCATGTATTTGGTAAAATGTAGTTATAATTCTATCCACCATTCCCGTCCAAAGGAGGTTCCGTATGACAGAACTGGAAACCATGCAGCGTGCAAAAATGTATTTAGACAAGCTGTCCCAAGGCATCGACCCCATCACTGATACCGAAGTTCCAGAGGATTCCGTTCTCAACAACGTTCGTTTGGCTCGATGCTTTTCCTATGTGTCTGGAGTGTTGCAGCAGGTGATTGACCATGGCGGCAGCGTAACCGCACCCCGCGGCCATAAGCTCCCGTTTTCCATCACACCTCAGCAGCTATCCCAGGTAACCCTTCCCGATCACGGCCTGCGGATTACGGAATTTGCGGACCTTCTATTGGCTGCCGTAAAAAATCCTGCCATGAAGCGCCCCAATGCCACGGTTTTCACCAACTGGCTGGTGGAGCAGAAATTTCTGCAAAAAGTGGCTGGCCCAGACGGTAAGCAGCAGCGTGTCCCCACCGAGGCGGGTTTAAAGCTTGGACTGTATACGGAAAGCCGTCAAAGTTCGTATGGTACCTACGAAGCAGTGTTCTATTCTCCGAATGCACAGCGGTTTCTATTGGAGCATATTCCAGAAATTCTTTGTAATGAACATACGTAATCAAAACCACTAGTGAACTAGTGGTTTGCCCAGGCCCTAGAAGGGCCAGCCTC
>CAVEIY010000088.1:0-8626 GCA_963615825.1 Flexilinea sp. | reverse complement strand
CCCACATGCAGGAGGGCAACATGAAGGCGCTGAACATCATTGTCAAGGCAGACGTACAGGGCTCTGCCGAGGCAGTCAAGGCAAGCCTGCTGAAGCTCAGCAACGACGAGGTGCAGGTCAAGGTCATCCACTCCGGTGTTGGCGCTGTGAACGAGTCTGATGTGCTGCTGGCTTCCACCTCCGGTGCCATCATTGTCGGCTTTAACGTGCGGCCTGAGGCAGCTGCTGCGGCGGCTGCAACCCGTGCAGGGGTAGAAATCCGCACCTACCGGATCATCTACGAGTGCATCGAGGAAGTGGAGAAGGCAATGAAGGGCATGCTGGATCCCAAGTTCAAGGAAGTTGTAGTGGGCCATGCCACTGTTCGCCAGACCTACAAGGTTTCTTCGGTTGGTACGGTTGCAGGCTGCTATGTCAACGACGGTAAGATTCAGCGTGACGGCAGCGTGCGCGTGGTCCGCGATGGCATTGTGGTTCACGAGGGCGTACTCGGCTCCCTGCAGCGGTTTAAGGATTCCGTCAAGGAGGTCACCACCGGCTTTGAGTGCGGCATGACCATTGACAAGTTTAACGATATCAAAGAAGGCGACGTCTTTGAGTGCTTCGTGATGGAGCAGATCAAGGACTGATAGTGAGGAGGGACGCATATGGCATCCAGCCGAATCGGACGCATCAATGAAGAGATTATGCGGGAACTGAGCACGTCAATCCGCTCGCTGAAGGACCCCAGAGTCCAGGGGATGATTACCATCACCGCAGTGGATACGGCGTCGGATCTTCGGACCGCGAAGGTCTATGTCAGCGTATATGACAAGTCCCGCAGCAAAGAGGTTCTAAAGGGACTCAAATCCGCCGGAGGTTTCCTCCGGCGGCAGCTGGGGGCTTCTCTGCAGCTTCGTTATACACCGGAGCTGGTCTTTGAAGAGGACCACTCCATTGAACACGGCACCAGAATTTTTGAAATTCTGTCCAAACTGGATATACCTGAGGATGAACCCAATGATGAAAACAATGACGAACAGGGAAACGGCTGAGTTTCTTCGCAGCCATGACCATTATTTAATCCTCAACCATCGCCGCCCGGATGGAGACGCGGTGGGAAGCGCTGCGGCCCTGTGCCGCGGACTTCGGGCAATGGGAAAAGAGGCAGTGATCTGGAAAAATCCCCAGACCACCAGCCGCTTCCTGCCCTATCTGGAGGGCATGGAGACGGAGACGGTGCCGGATCAGGCCACAATTGTTTCGGTGGATATGGCAACGGAGAATCTCCTGCCGATGAACGGTGCGCAGTTTGCCGGGAAAACAGTGCTGTCCATTGACCACCATATGTCCAACGAGGGTTATGCGGAATACACCAATGTACAGCCCGGGTGCGCAGCCTGCGGAGAACTGCTGCTGGAGATTTTAAAGCTGCTGGGACCGGTGGACAAGACCATGGCAGAGGCACTGTATCTTGCGATTTCTACCGACACCGGCTGCTTCCAGTATTCCAATGTCACCGGCAATACCCTCCGTGCGGCAGCGGAACTAAAGGATCTGGGCGCAGATACCTATCCCATCAACAAAGTGATGTTTGGGACGAAAACCATTGCACGGCTTCGGCTGGAGGCTGCCCTTACCGAGTCGGTGGAGTTTTATGCCGGCGGTCTGGTGGGAGTTTGCACCATGACTCAGGCGCTGCTGGACCGGGTTGGCGCTGACAGCAACGATACCGACGATATCTCCGGCTTTGCCCGGGGAATTGAGGGCGTTCAGATTGGTGTCATGATCCAGGAGCTGAAAGAGGGCGGCGCAAAGATTTCTCTGCGCACTGGAGAGGACTATAACGCCTCGGCCATCTGTGCAGAACTGGGCGGCGGCGGTCATAAGGCGGCAGCCGGTGCATCGGATCCGGATGGTCCGGAGCAGGCAAAGAAGCGGATTCTGGAGGCGATCGCCCACAGCGGCGTGGAATTGGGATGAACGGGATCATTCTGGTGGATAAGCCCCAGGGGTGGACCTCCCACGATGTGGTGGCTAAGCTTCGGGGCATTTATCAGCAGCGGCGCATCGGACATTCCGGTACTCTGGACCCCATGGCAACCGGCGTTTTGGCGGTATTCCTGGGACGGGGAACCCGTGCGGTGGAGCTGTGCGAAAATGATGAAAAGGAATATGTGGCTGAACTGCTGCTGGGCACGGTGACCAACACTCAGGACATCACAGGTCAGGTGCTGGAGCAGCATCCGGCAGCGGTATCCCGGGAACAGCTGGAAACCGTTCTGACGCAGTTTCTGGGTCCGCAGCAGCAGATCCCGCCCATGTATTCTGCCGTAAAAATCGGCGGAAGAAAGCTCTATGAACTGGCCCGAAAGG
Organism: Flexilinea sp.; assembly: GCA_963615825.1. Lineage (GTDB taxonomy): Bacteria > Bacillota > Clostridia > Oscillospirales > Oscillospiraceae > HGM13006. The sequence continues at coordinate 6,271 of CAVEIY010000088.1, read as the reverse complement.
GGCAGAATGTGGAGCGGAAGCCCCGGGAGATTGTGATTCACGAGCTGGAACTGCAACACTTCGACGGGGAAAAGGCACAGCTTCGGGTGGTGTGCTCCAAGGGAACCTATATTCGTACGCTGTGCCATGATATTGGCATGGCGTTGGGGACTGGCGGCTGCCTGTCGGCACTGCGGCGAACCCGAGCCGGTGCATTTTCGATCGGGGACTGCGTGACCATGGAGAAAATTCAGCAGGCACGGGAGCAGGAACGGCATATGTCACTGCTGCGTCCGGTGGACAGTCTGTTTTCCGGGTATCCCGCGCTGTATTTGGGCGAGAAGGAAGCCCAGCGCTGCAAAAACGGCGCAGAGAATGCCATACCGGGGATGCCGGACGGGAATTATCGCGTCTATGGTCCCGGAAATGAGTTTCTGATGCTGGGCATCTGCCAAAACGGCGTGCTGCGGACGGTGAAAAGCTTTTTCGAGGTGAAGGAAGGTTGAAGGAAATAGAAGGTCGTGTAATTGCCCTGGGATTTTTCGACGGGGTTCATCTGGGGCATGCCAGCCTGCTGGAAATGGCCCGAAATCGGGCGAAGGAACGGAATCTGACGCCTGCGGTGATGAGCTTTGACCTCCATCCCGACAATCTGGTGGCAGGCGCGAAGGTATCGCTGATTAACTCCATTCAGGATCGGGAAGAAATCCTGAACCGCTGCTTTGGCATTTCGGATGTCATCCTGGCGCATTTTGACGAGTCCATGATGCATATGCCCTGGGATGTATTTATTGAGGAGTATCTGTACCGCCAGCTGAAGGCGCGGCATCTGGTCTGCGGCTATGATTTCCACTTTGGCGACAAGGGCACAGGCAATCCACAGCGGCTCCAGGAGAAATGCCGGGAGCTGGGGATCGGCTGCGATGTGCTGCCTCAGGTGACGCTGGACGGGGTGACGGTAAGCTCTACCTACATTCGGAAGCTCCTGGAGCAGGGGGAAATGCAGGAGGCCATGCGGTTCCTGGGCCACCCACACTGCCTGTCCGGCGAGGTGGTACATGGGCGGCAGCTGGGGCGCACCATTGGCGTTCCCACGGCAAACCTGCTGATTCCCGAAGGCGTGCTGACTCCGGCGTTCGGCGTCTATGCAACCAAGGTGATTCTGCCGGATGGAAGCGAAAAGCTGGCTGTGACCAATGTTGGCGTTCGGCCTACGGTGGGACAGTCGGATCTGGTGACGGTGGAACCGTGGATCCTGGACTTTGAGGGGGATCTTTATGGCAAGCACATCCGGGTAGATTTCTACCAGCGGCTCCGGGGAGAGAAGCGGTTTGACGGACTGACTGCCCTCCAGCAGGAGATTTTCGCCAATGCCCAGGAGACAAGAGCACTGCTGGGATAATCCCATCCATAAAATAAGAAACGGCGTAACCGCAATGGGTTACGCCGTTTTTGTGCTGTAATCAGGAGATAGAAACGTACTTGCTGTTGACGAAGCCACGCTGGCCGTCGAAGGTCATAAAGTAGTCCTCTACCAGATCCATCACCAGATACTTTGCCTTGTTCAGGTCGCGCTCATTGGGATGGTTCCACATCTGATTGTGGAAGAAGTAGGAGCCTTGTACAGTGCCGTTTGCAGTCTCGTAATACTTGGGATCCTGAATGCCGCCCATGCCCATGATGTTGGGCTTCTGACCCTTTTCCAGACCGGCAGGACCGAACTCCTTGCCGCAGCAAGCGAAGGTGCCGACTACGCTGACGTTCTGAAGCTCCAGGAACAGCTTCAGCGCGGACAGAGTTGCCTCGCTTTCGCCGGAGCCATAGAAGCCGCCGCCATAGGTGGTAAATACAACACCCAGAGGCTGATAGTTGTCGCGGACAGGGCCGCCGGGATAGCTGCAATTTCTACGCCGGAATACAGGACCACCGTTGGCACCGGGTGCGCCGGGATCGCCGCCAGGACCGCCGGGGCCGCCAGGACCACCAGGGCCGCCAGGACCGCCGGGGCCGCCAGGACCCTCCGTTCCGCCGACACCGCCGGGGCCGCCGCCCATGGTTTCGGCGGTCATCTTAAAGCCGCCGCCAGCATCAACCATCTTCTGTACGTTGTTCTCCAGTTCGCCGCCAGCGCCCAGGGAGAACAGCTTGTTGATGATGGTCAGAGGATAACCGGCAACGATGGGGGAGCCGAGGCACACCACGTCGTAGTCCTCAAAGTACAGATTGTCCTGAATCTCAGCCCACTTGTTGGACTTCTTCAGCCGGTAGCAGTTGCACTCCCAGCCGCAGGCCTCGAAGCCGTCCTTCATGGAGAACGCGATGCGCTCGGTATTCTTGGTCATGGTTGCATAGAGAATCAGCGCACGGCGCTTGTGGGGGGTAAAGGTCAGCCCCTCCAGCTGGGTGGTTACGTTCTCGCCGCTGTCCTGATAGATCAGAACAGTACCGGTGGGATTCTCGCCCAGGGTGATCTCCAGACGCTGGCGAGCAGGACCAACCTGTGCCTCGAAGGAGATGGTGTCACCATGGACGCAGACATTTTCCAGCAGCTCACAGCCGCCGTGAGAAGCGATCAGCTCGCCCTCATAAGCACGGGCGCCCTTGCGAATGGCAACCTTGGTTTCGCGCTTTCCGCTGGGGGTTTCCATGAGGTAGGTGTAAGTACCTTCAAATTTCATATGGTTTGCCTCCTTGATTTCTTTTCAAATGAAACGCAGCGTATTCTGCGGTTTTTATGAAGCTTGTGAATTAGTTGACGCGGTCATAGGCCGTCTGGATGATCTCGGTCAGCCCGCCGATGTTCATATCCTCAATGCTCTTGACGTAAGCATCCCATACAGCATCGTCGTCCACATCCTGGGCACCGTTGATGAACTGCAGAGCAGAGGTTGCAACATGGGTGATGATATCGGAGTAGATGGCGGAAGCCTCGGTGGATTCCTCAGAGGTCAGTACCACATCGGAGCCAAGGTTGTTGCTGCCGTTTTTGTTGGTGCTCCATGCGTCGAAGCAGGAAAGCTCACGCTCACCAAACTCGAAGGACAGGCGGGTATCATAGACCACACCGGCCAGGTCCTTGGTGGAAACAACGCCGGATGCCAGGTTGGTGGATTCTGCTACACTCAGCAGTGCGTCGCCGTCAAACATCGGCTCACCATTGTCGTCATAGTACCAGGTTTCGATGTCGTGACCGGAACCCTGCTCGAAGCCGTAGTTGTAGAGCAGGCCGCCCTCATAGCTGTAGCCGTAATCCAGGAACTGAAGCGCAGTTTCTACATCGTCGCACTGAGAGGAGATGGAGATTTTGGCCGCGCCGGTGGTGTCTACCATGGAAGTTTCCTCATAGAAGGAGATGGTCTGACCGGAAACCTCGGCAACGTCCTGCACGGGCCACCAGTTGCAGTTGGGGTCGCCGTTCTGCGCAGCCATGGTGGAGTAGTTACCGCCAAAGGGCTGGTTGGAGAAGATGTAACCGGTTTCGCCGCGGGATGCCTCGCCGGCGTTCAGATCGCCAAAGGGGTTGACGTCGCGATTCTGCATATTTTCAAAGTTAATCAGGCCCTGATCGTAGAGCTTGTGGAGCCAGGAGAGATATTTCCGGGTGCCGTCCTGGGTTGCACCATAGACGACCTTGCCGTCCTCCTGATAGAAGGATGCGCCAAAATCAGTGCCCATGGCGTCGGCGCTCAGCTCAGCCTTGGAGCCAAAGCCGCCCATCAGCAGACCGTTCTGCATGGAGATGGTGTTGAACAGGCTCATCGGCTCGATTGCGCCCTTTTCATTCTTGAATGCAGTGAGCACGTCGGTCAGCTCATCATAGGTGGTGGGGACGTCCAGTCCCAGATCCTCCAGCCAGTCCATCCGGACGAAGGTGCCAATGCCGCCGGGGTTGGCGTTCTGGTCCTTGATGGGGTAGATGCACAGGAACATGTCGGCATCCTGTACCTTGCTGTAGACGTTCTGGTCGGCATGGATGATGGTGGAGTAGTTGGGCATGTTCTCTTCCAGGTATTCGCCCAGGTCGATGATGATGTCCTCGTTCAGGGCTGCCTCAGGACCGGCAGCATAGTCGGAGATGTTCATCAGGTCGGTGTAGTCGCCGGATGCAATCATCAGATTGAACTTATCGGTTTCGCTGGTTTTGTCCACAACGGTGAGGTCCATCTTGACGCCGGTGTTCTCAGCAAGCCATTTCCAGACCTGCTGATTCTCCAGATCATTCCCCTCAATGTAGCTCAGACCGGAGGTCTCATAGCCCAGAAAATAGGTCAGGGTAACGGGATCCTCGGTGATGGGCAGGGAGGTGTGGAGGGTTTTCAGCATTTCGCGCCAGCCGTCGTAATCGTTGTTGGCATTGGCCTCGGTAAAATCGGTGGCTTCTTCGGGCATCGCAGAGTCAGCCTCGGCGGTGCTTGCGTCCTCTGCCAGGGAAGCGGGTTCCGGCGCAGCAGGCGCCTGGGAGGCTTCAGTGGGAGCGGAGGCGGACTGCTCAGCGGAGGTGGCGGCAGAAGCGGCAGCATTGGAGCCGCATCCGGCCAGGCATGTCAGAACCATAGCCAGCACCAACAGCAGAGCAAGCATACATTTCTTTTTCATGTGATCTTCTCCTTGTGCGTTTTCAGATTCCGGTGGGTCAACCGGTTAAGCTCAGTTTAGCACAGGGAGCGGAGATTGAAAAGCCGCAAAAGCGGATACCGGGAGGTTATTTTTGAAAAACGGATGTGTGAAATCCTGCACCAGGTCATAAATGGGGCAGAAATTGTCACACATCCGGTTTTTTCACGATCAAATTGTCTCAGCAGCTGCTTGATGCTGCTCCCGATAAGCGCCGGGGGTGGTTTCCTCATAGCGCTTAAAGGAGCGGGTCAGGGTCCAACGGCTGGAAAAGCCTACCTGCACGGCAATGTCGTCTACGGATAAATCTGTGGAAGCCAGCAGCTCTTTTGCCTTTTTCAGCCGGGCGGCATGAATATAATCCACAACGCCCATGCCGGTATTCTGGCGCAGCAGCCGGCTGACATAAGAGGCGGAGAGGCCCAATGCATCGCCGATTCGGTCGGCACAGATGCCGGGGTCTGCGAAGTTCTCTTCAATATAGCGGAGCGCACGTTCCACTTTGTCGGAATGCTCCCGGCTGCCGGATTCCACATAGTCCTGCAGCGCGGCAATCAATCGGAGGCAATGTTCCCGCAGCTGCTGAGCAGAGGTCTGCTCCAACAGTGCGCGGTATTGGGCAACCACCGGCGCTTCTGCCTCGTCATATTCCACCACGGAGATGGAAAAGGCGGAGAGCATCTGCTCCATATGGGAAACCAGATGCTGCTTAACCAGGTCCGGATACCGGGGGGCGATCCGCAGCTCTAGGTCCACAAAGCTGTCCATGGTTTTTTCCAGCAGCGGGAAGTTGCGATTGGTGATGCCCTGCATGAATTTCTTTTCCAGGTCGGTTCGCAGCAGCTTATCACTGAGATCCATGGGAACCTCAGAGTGATCGTAGCCGTTTTTCACCGGACTGCTGTCGCCCATCAACTCAGCGTAGGAGGTAAGCTCCTGGGCCTCGGTTTTAGCCTTGACAATGTTTTCACGGCCGTGATAAACGGTGCTGACCACTGCGCCGCAGATCAGCCCATGGGTTTTGAGATCCTCAATGGCGGCGGACAATCCCTGACAGACGGCGGCAATCTGCGCCCGGGCGCTTTCGTCCATGGCGTCCTCCCGCAGCTGAGAGAGGTTAATCAGCGTAATCATGCCGTCGGTCATTGGAACGAAATAGGGGGTGCAGATTGGCTCCAGGTGCGCGGCGATATCCTCCCGCATCCAGTTATCCACCCGCTGAAACTCCGTAGGGGGAATGTGCTCGTCTCCGCATTGCGGCAGATATCCGGAAAAGTCGATGCATTGCAGCATGGAAACCGCGAAATACTCGCTGGTCAGCCCGGGCATGGCGTCGGTCAGGTCCCCTTCCGGCGGCACGTCGCCGCTTAGATATTTTTCCAGCAGCCGGGTACGGCAGGCGCGGTCCAGTTCCAGGGTCAGCTTGATGGTTTTGGAATAAAAGCGCCGGAATACAAGAACCAGAATCCCACCGCCCACCAGAGCAACAAGAATTCCAAGAAGGAGGGAGAAGCGGCTGACCGCAAGCAGAAGGGCAGCCCAGAGAAAAAGAGAAAACGCGCAAATGGCCGTATTCCGTGCCAAAAACGGAATGGTTCCCTTGCGCTGAAAGAGAGAATCGTTCATAATATGCCTCCAGATGGCAAGATACCTTTATTTTATCACATAACCTTGGGGC
>CAVEIY010000087.1:0-8723 GCA_963615825.1 Flexilinea sp. | reverse complement strand
AAATATGGAGAAAAACAGTGGCAAATACCATGGAAACATGGTACAATAAAACGAAGTGTACCGTACAATGTGCGGTAATCCAGAAATCACTTAACACAGGTGAACTCTATGACAGAATATCAGATGGAGTCCTATGACGTTGCGGTAATTGGCGCTGGGCACGCCGGTATCGAAGCTGCCCTTGCCGCCGCACGCTTGGGACTGAAAACCGTTATCTTTACAATCAATTTGGACGCAGTGGGCAACATGCCCTGCAACCCTGCCATCGGCGGCACCGGGAAAGGGCATCTGGTCCGGGAGATTGACGCTCTGGGCGGTGAAATGGGCAAGGCGGCAGACCGTGCCTGCATCCAGTTTCGGATATTAAACCGCGGCAAAGGACCTGCCGTTCATTCGCTCCGTGCCCAGGCAGACCGCAGAAAATATCAGGAGCTGATGAAGCACACCCTGGAGCAGCAGAAAAACCTGGATTTGAAGCAGGCAATGATTACCGAAATCCGGCTGACCGAGTCCGGCAGCGTAGGCGCTGTGGTCACACAGTTGGGTGCGGTCTATCCCACCCGCGCCGTGGTCATCTGCACCGGAACCTATCTCTCCAGCCGGGTGATTACCGGCGAATGCTACTACGCTTCTGGTCCCGACGGCATGCACGCCGCACTGGGCCTCAGCGACAGCCTAAAAAAGCTGGGGCTTTCTCTGCGCCGTTTTAAAACCGGTACACCGCCTCGGGTCAACCGTCGGAGCATTGATTTTTCCAAAATGGAAGTCCAGCCCGGCGACGATGTTCCGGTGCCCTTTAGCTTCACCACAACGGAGATTCCGGAAAACCGTGCCGTCTGCCACCTGACCTATACCAATGGGGAAACCCACCGGATCATCCGGGAGAATCTCCATCGCAGCCCCCTGTTTTCCGGCATCATTGAGGGCGTTGGTCCCCGGTATTGCCCCTCTATTGAAGATAAGATCGTTCGCTTCCCGGACAAGCCCCGGCATCAGCTGTTCATTGAGCCATGCGGTCTTGGCACCGACGAAATGTATATCCAGGGCTTCTCCTCCTCCCTGCCGGAGGATGTGCAGATTCAAATGATGCACACCATTCCCGGTCTGGAGCATGCGGAGATGATGCGGCCTGCCTACGCCATTGAATACGACTGCGTTGATCCCACCGAGCTTTTGCCGACGCTGGAATGCAAAAAGATTCCCGGGCTATACGGCGCAGGCCAGTTCAACGGTTCCTCCGGCTATGAAGAGGCTGCCGCTCAGGGGCTGGTCGCCGGAATCAACGCCGCCCTGAAGCTCAAGGGCGAGGCGTCCATGGTACTTCGCCGCAGTGACGCCTATATCGGCACCTTGATTGACGATCTGGTCACCAAGGGTACCAACGAACCTTATCGCATGATGACCTCCCGCACAGAATACCGGCTGATGCTGCGCCAGGACAACGCAGATCAGCGGCTGAGCGGCATCGGCCATCGGGTTGGGCTGATTTCCGATGCGCGATATGCGGCCGTACAGGAAAAGTATCGCCAGGTGGAGGGAGAGGTAAAGCGGCTGGAACGCTGCGGTGTGGCAGAATCCCCAGAGCTGAACGCCTATCTCACGGAGCATGGAACCGCAGCAGTCAAGGGTTCGGCCCGTATGGGAGATCTGGTCCGCCGTCCGCAGCTAAGCTATCTGGACCTCGCCCCCTTTGATCCCCAGCGCCCCCAGCTCTCTCCGGAAATCCAGGAGGAAGTGGAGATTCAGGTAAAATACGCCGGGTATATCAAGCGGCAGCTCAAGCAGGTTGAGCAGTTCCAGAAGGAAGAATCCCACCTGCTGCCGGAGGATACGGACTACAACGCCATCGCCGGCCTTCGTTTGGAGGCGCGGCAGAAGCTCAGTAAAATCCGCCCGCTGAACATCGGTCAGGCGTCCCGGATTTCCGGCGTCAGCCCCGCAGATATCGCCGTATTGATGGTATATCTGGAGCTGCGAAAAAAGGGCAGTAATTGATTTTGCAGGAGGAATTCCTTTGTTTTATGACACTCACGCCCACTATGACGACGAAGCCTTTGACCAGGACCGCGACGTTCTGCTGCCGGAGCTTTACCGTCAGGGCATTACGTTAATAAACGATATCGGCTGCGATATTCCCTCTTCCAAACAGGCGATTTCCATTGCGGAAGCGTATCCCTTTGTCTATGCTGTGGTTGGCGCATGGCCTGGGAACACCGGTGATATGACAGAAGCAGATCTTGACACCTATCGCCAGCTGGCTGGACATCCCAAGGTGGTGGCCATCGGTGAAATCGGCCTGGACTATCACTATGACGACGTTCCCCGGGAAATTCAGCAGCACTGGTTTGACCGCCAGATGGCCCTTGCGGACGAGCTGGGAAAGCCGGTGGTCATTCACGAACGGGAAGCCCACGGCGACGGCATGGAGATCGTCCGCAAATGGGCAAGCAAGGTTCCCGGGGTGTTTCATTGCTTCTCTGGCAGTGCGGAGATGGCCCAGGAGCTGGTACGTCTGGGCTGGTATGTGAGCTTCACCGGCGTTGTAACCTTTAAAAATGCCCGCCGCGCTCTGGAGGCCATTGCCGCCGTGCCCATGGACCGGATTATGATTGAAACCGACTGCCCCTATCTGGCGCCGGTTCCCTATCGCGGCAAGCGGAACCACTCCGGCTATGTGCCGAAGGTTGCTGAGAAAATCGCAGAAATCAAAGGGCTGTCCACCGAGGAAGTGGCAGCTATCACCATGGAAAACGGAAAACGATTCTTCCGGATTCCCACAGAAAAAGGAGAATAACCATGACAAAACTGGAACTTGCAAAGATGATCGACCACACGCTGCTCAAGCCCGATGCCACCGCCCAGCAGATTAAAAAGCTCTGCGACGAGGCAAAGGAATACCACTTCTGCTCCGTCTGCGTCAATTCCGGACGGGCTGCATTGGCAAAAGAATGCCTTTCCGGCTCTGACGTAAAGCTCTGCGTGGTCGTGGGCTTCCCGTTGGGCTGCACGGTAGTCAAAGCAGCCGAGGCAGGCGCAATGACCGCCCTGGGGGCAGATGAAATTGACATGGTGCTGGACGTCGGTGCTGCCAAAGACGGAAACTGGAATGCTGTAGAGGCCGACATCCGCGCCGTCCGTGCCGCCTGCCCCGGCAAGGTACTGAAGGTCATTCTGGAAACCTGCCTGCTCACAGAGGATGAGATTGTCCGGGCCTGCGAAGCATCGAACCATGCAGGCGCCGATTTTGTCAAGACTTCCACCGGCTTCTCCACCGGCGGTGCAAAGGCAAAGGACGTTGCCCTGATGAAGAAATCCGCAGGCGGACTGAAGGTCAAGGCCAGCGGCGGAATTCACAGCTACGAAGAGGCCATGGAGATGATTAAGGCCGGTGCCGATCGCATCGGCGCCAGCGCCGGCATCGCCATTATCAGCGGTCTGGAGGGCTAAGATATGCATCAGATCAAAGCAATTGTACTGGCTGCCGGAAAAGGCACCCGCCTTCATTCCGCCGAGCACAATCAGCCCAAAGCCCTGCGCGAAGCCGCCGGAAAGCCGCTTCTTTACTATGTTCTCTCCGCCCTGGATTTTCTTCCGGTGGATCACACCGTTATTGTTGCCGGTTACATGCGGGAGCAGGTAGAAGCCCGTTTCCCCGACTATCCCTTCGCTGTGCAGGATCCTCAGCTGGGCACCGGACATGCCGTCCAGTGCGCCCGGTCCTATCTCCAGGACTTTGACGGCACCGTGCTGGTCTGCTGCGGCGATATGCCCCTGCTGAAAAAGGAAACCTATCAGGCGCTGCTGGAAACCCATGAAAAAAACGGCACCCCCTGTACCTTCCTGACCGGCACCACCGATCTGGATCTTCCCTTTGGCCGAATTCTCCGGGATGAGAACGGCGACTTTCTCCGGGTGGTTGAGGACAAGGACTGCACCCCTGAGCAGAAGGCAATCCGTGAGCTGAACGCAGGCGTGTATGCCTTTGACTGCCAGGAGCTTTTGGCCTGCCTGGAGCTTTTGAAGAACGACAACGCCCAGGGAGAATACTATCTCACCGACGTTCCGGAGCTGATGCGGCAGCGGGGCGGAAAAATCGGCCTGTGCTGTGTGGACCTTGGTCCCCAGATCATCGGCGTCAACACCCCCGAGCAGCTTCAGATGGTAGAGGATTACCTGCGCAAACAGAATTGATTTCTTCGGCTGGACCTGAATTTCCACAGGTTCAGCCATTTTTTCGACATTTTTCCTTGTGCTTTTGGGGAATGCGTATTATAATGTTCTATACATGTCGGCCTACAGCATAATCTGTGGGCTGGGTCCACTTCGGACCAAGGAACACCAAATATGGAGGCGGAAGCATGGAACTGTTAGAAAAACGGATTATGCAGGATGGCGAGGTCTATCCCGGAAATATTTTAAAGGTGAGCAGTTTTCTCAACCACCAGATGGACATTGAGCTGCTCGGCCAAATGGGTCAGGAATGGGCACGGCTGTTTGCCGGAGAGGGCGTCAACAAAATCCTCACCATCGAGGCTTCTGGTATCGGCATTGCCTGTATTGCCGCACAGAGCTTCCACTGTCCTGTGGTATTTGCAAAGAAATCCAAGTCTCTAAACCTGGGCAAGGATGTATTCACTGCGAAGGTGGAGTCCTTCACCCACAAAACCGTCAGCGACGTGGTGGTAGACCGTCGGTATCTCGGTCCCAACGACCGGGTTCTGATTATTGACGATTTTCTCGCCAACGGGAAAGCGCTGGAGGGTTTGATGGACATTCTGGATCAGGCCGGCGCAACGCTGGTGGGCGTTGGCATTGCCATTGAAAAGGGCTTTCAGGGCGCTGGCGACCGGTTCCGTCAAAAAGGCATTCATCTGGAGTCCCTTGCCATTGTAGACAGCATGAACGGTGAAACCGGCGACATCGAGTTCCGCCACATCTAATTTTGTACAAAAACCGCTGCGATCTGAACGCATATCAGACCGCAGCGGTTTGTTTTATTTCTTTCGGAATACCAGCAGCTTACTTGCCACATAGTTGAGGATCACCACAATCACGTTGACCAGCAGCTTCATGAGCATTCCCGGCAGTCCCAGCATCTCCACCGTCACATGCATCAGCACCAGCTCCACCACGCCGGAACCCAGGCGGCACCCGAAAAAGCTCCCCGCTTCGGGCAGAAGCACCTTTGGGGACCAATCGTGGCTTCCAAACACAAAGGGCTTATTGGTGAGAAATGCCGTCAGCACCGCGATCACCCAGGCTATCACCGTGGCAAGGTCGCTATTGAGTCCCCAGCCGTGGTAGCAAATGTAGTAGATCACCATATTGACCACGGTGGTCACTACGCCGAAAAACAGATAGCTGATAATGCTCCAATATTTCTTTACAAGCCGGATTAGTTTCTCCATTGCTGCTCCTTTACTGTCCTACCATCAGCTTCCGCTTTTTCCACAGGCCGCTGAGATAGTAGAAATCACCCACAATCACGCTGACAAAGCCAGCCAATGCATTGCCCCAGAAATAGCCCCATACGCCCATACCACAGGGACCTGCCAGCAGCAGGCAAAGGCCAATCCGAACAATGACGCCGTCCAGCAGCGCCGTAATCAGGCTCAGGCTGCCGTTTCCAATGCCGTTAATCAGTGCAATTCCTGCCGTCATGGTGGCAAATCCAAAGAACATCACAACCAATGTCACCATATAATGTCCGGCGTTGGCAACCACATCCCCGTCCTGGGTAAACAGCCGGAAAATCCCCTCCGGGAACACCAGACACACCACTGCCACCACCGCAAAGAATACCACGCAGTAGAGATTTCCAAACCAGAACACCTGGCGCACCCGGTCATGCTTTCCTGCGCCCAGGTTTTGTCCAAACATCGTAGCGCTGGCTGTGGAAATGGAGTTGGTAATGATAAACATAATGGAGGTCAGCTTGCTGCCGATGCCATACACCGAAGCATACACCAGACCGTAGGCATTGATACCCGCCGAGACAAACAGCATGGAAATGTTAATCGCAGAGGTCTGAACCGTCAGCGGAAGCCCCAGATAGGACAGTGACCGAAACGTCTTTCCGTCTATGGCAAAGCTCCGCAGCCGGAAGTCGAAGCCAAAGCTCTCCCGGCGGATATAGAGATAGATCATGGAGATGATAAAAGATGCCGCCTGAGAAATCACCGTAGCCAGTGCCGCACCACCGCTTTCCATTCCCATTGCTCCTACAAACACCAGGTCCAGAATCACGTTGACAATGGCTGCAATGGCAATGAACAGGAAGGGGCGCTTGGAATCTCCCATCCCCCGGAGTACCGCCGAGACGGTATTATAGCCATAGACAAAGAACATGCCTGCGCTGCATACTACCACATAATCTGCCGCCTGCTCCATGGCCTCCACAGGGGTATTCAGGAGAGACAGCAGCGGACGGTGGACTGCAATGCCCAATACGGTGAACAGAACCGAAAACAGCGCAATGGCCGTAAACAGCGTACCAATGGTCCGCCGAATTCCCTCATGGTCCCGTGCCCCCACCAGCTGAGAAATGAAAATCTGACCACCGGAAGCATAGCCAATGGCAAGGCAGCTGAGCAGCCAGGTGATCTGTCCGCCCAGAGACACTGCGGTCAGTCCTGCGCTGCCAACAAACTGTCCTACTACAACCATGTCCACCAGATTATACACCGTCTGGAGGGCATTGGACAGCATGAACGGGAACGAGAACCGCAGCAGCTCTTTTCCAACGCTGCCTGTGGTCAGGTCGTTAATCATTGTTTTTTCCAATGTGACATACTCCTTTGTAAATAGTTCGATATCATATTATTTAGCATGCACATTGATTATACCACAGCAAAAAATATGCCGCAAGCCAAGGTTTCTCCCAGTCTCCTGGCTGTTTTTGTGGAAGATCACAGACTTATTGTGTAATCGCTTCCCGTTTCTCCCAACGTCCTGTGAGATAGTAAATTCCCATGGCAATGGTGGTAACAAATCCAGCCAGTCCATTGCCCAGCCAGAAGCCTGTAAGCCCCATCACATGTCCCAGCACCAGGCTCAGGCCAATTCGCGCCACTACGCCGTCCAGCAGACCAACCACCAGGTTGAAGCTGGCGTATCCCACGCCCTGAACCAGTGCAAAGGGAGCGTCCATGCTGCAAAGGGCCAGCAGCCAGATAATTGCATACCGGAGATAGGTGGGCGCCAGAGCCAGCACCTGTTCATCCGAAGTGAACAGGCCAAAAATCTGGCGCGGGAACAGCAAATAGCAGGCAGAGAGGATCACCCACCAGGCCATGCAGATCGCCATACAGGCACGGAATGCATGCTTTACCCGGTCCATTTTTCTGGCGCCAAAGCTCTGGGCAATCATCGTCGCTGCCGCCGTGGAGATGGCGCCGGTGATGATATTGGCCACCATATTAAGCTTTCCGCCCACAGAGTCCACCGCAGAGGCTGCCACATCATAGGCATTGACCTGGGCGTTGACAAAGGTGATGGAAATGGTAATCAGGAATTGCTGAACCACCGAGGGAATGCCCAGTCGGCACAATGCCCCCAGCTGCTCCCGGTCAATGGCAAAGCTGCGAAGCCGGAAGTCAAATCCTACCGCCGCCTTGTGCCGGTAGAGGAATATCCCCGCGCAGAAGAACGCAACCCCCTGGGCAATCACAGTTGCCGCAGCCGCACCGGAAGCGCCCCACTGGAAGCCGCCTACAAAGATCAGGTCCAGCACCACATTCACCACGGACGCCACGGCAATAAACACCATGGGCAGCTTGCTCTCTCCCATGCCCCGCAGAACCGCGCACAACGCATTGTAGCCATAGATAAAAATCATACCGAAGCTGCAAATCACCAGATAGCCCACAGCCTCGTCCCAGGCCGCGCTGGGGGTGTTCATCAGCCGCAGAATGCCCTGATGGAACAGCACACCAACGGCGCCCACAATCACGGCCAAAATCAGTTCCGTGGTAAGCAGGGTGCCAATGGTCTTGGAAATCTTCTTGCTCTTCATTCCCACCTGCTGGGAAATCACCACCTGGGCGCCGTTGGAAAAGCCCATGCCCACTGCCAGGAACAGGTTGGTCAGCTGGCCGCCAATTCCTACCGCCGACAGTCCCGCCGGTCCGCCGAACTGCCCCACAACAATCATGTCCACCATGCTGTATACCGCTTGCAGCAAATTGGCCAGCATCATTGGGATGGCAAACCGGATCAGTCCTTTCAGCACCGGCCCCTGCGACATATCATTTACAAGCGTTTTCTCTGCACCCATTGCATTTCCTCCGAATTCTAATTATTCCCGTCTATTCAACCACAACGACCCTTCAAATGTCAAGCGTTCATTGAAATAAAAATTTCAAGGCAACACTACATAAATTGGCAGAAAGGCTTCCGTCACAGCTTTTGCACCGGAAAAGATCGGCTGATGCCCTACGGCACATTTATGCAGTATTGCCTGAACGCAAAACCGCCGCCGGAAACCATCCAGCGGCGGCAGAATGCAGATTAAAGAGCCTTCTTCGCAGTCTCAACCAGTGCTGCAAATGCAGTAGCATCGTTGATGGCCAGCTCGGAGAGCATCTTCCGGTTCATGGTGATGCCAGCCTTCTTCAGACCGTTCATGAAGCGGGAGTAGTTGATGTCATAGGGAGCCACAGCAGCGGAGATACGGGAGATCCACAGCTTGCGGAAATCTCTCTTCTTCGCGCGACGGTCACGGA
>CAVEIY010000086.1:0-8871 GCA_963615825.1 Flexilinea sp. | reverse complement strand
GCGTACCACCCGGAAAAAGCTGCCCTTCGGCATCGGCCAGATCGGTAAGTCCTTCCGGAATGAGATTACCCCCGGTAACTTCATTTTCCGTGTTCGCGAGTTTGAGCAGATGGAGCTGGAGTTCTTCTGCGAGCCTGGCACGGATCTGGAGTGGTTCAGCTACTGGCGGAACTTCTGCAAGCAGTGGCTGCTGTCCCTGGGCATGAATGAAGAGAACCTGCGTCTCCGTGACCACGATCCCGAGGAGCTGTGCTTCTACTCCAAGGCCACCACTGACTTTGAGTATCTCTTCCCCTTCGGCTGGGGCGAGCTGTGGGGCGTGGCAGACCGTACCGATTACGATCTGACCCAGCACCAGAACACCTCCGGCCGCGACCTCACCTACTTCGATCAGGAGAAGAACACCCGGTATATTCCCTACGTCATCGAGCCTTCTCTGGGCGTAGAGCGTTCCGTGCTGGCCTTCCTGGTGAACGCATACGACGAGGAAGTGGTTGGTCAGGACAAGAAGGGCAACGACGACGTCCGCGTGGTCATGCACTTCCATCCCGCACTGGCTCCCTTCAAATGCGCCGTTCTGCCCCTGTCCAAGAAGCTGGGCGACAAGGCCACCGAGATCTACAACGAGCTGTCGAAGCAGTTCATGTGCGACTATGACGAAACCGGTTCCATCGGCAAGCGTTATCGCCGGGAAGATGAGATTGGCACCCCCTTCTGCATCACTGTAGACTTCCAGACCGTTGGCGACGAGAATACCCCTGCCGACAACTGTGTCACCGTCCGTGAGCGCGATTCCATGGAGCAGGTGCGTATGCCCATCGACCAGGTTGCCGCCTATATCGCAGAACGAATCAAATTCTAATTACCGTCTGCCGGTAATCCCTTTGAAAGAGAGGATATTATGGATCAGAATCACAAGATGGCACTGGCCACTGCAACCCGTGCCCGGCTGCTGGCACTGCAGTGTGTCTATGAGGCAGCTTCCGGACATCCCGGCGGCTCTATGAGCTGTATGGATCTGCTGACCGTGCTGTATTTTGGCGTGATGCGCATCGACCCCGACGCCCCCCACGCCCCCAACCGTGACCGCTTTGTACTGTCCAAGGGACATTGCACCCCCGCGCTGTACTCTGTGCTGGCGCTCCGCGGCTTCTTCCCTGTGGACGACCTCCACAAGTTCCGCTCCATCGACGACCACTATTCCGGTCACCCGGACATGGTCCATGTCAAGGGTGTTGATATGTCCACCGGTTCTCTGGGTCAGGGCATTTCCGCAGCCGTCGGCATGGCGCTGGCCGGTAAAATGGACGAAAAGTCCTATCGGGTCTACACCATCCTGGGCGATGGCGAAATCGAAGAGGGTCAGACCTGGGAGGCCGCTATGTCCGCCGCCAAGTATCATCTGGACAATCTCTGCGCCATCGTAGATGTCAACGGCCTTCAGATTGACGGCAAAACCGCCGACGTTATGCCCTCTGAGCCTTTGGACAAGAAGTACGAGGCCTTTGGCTGGCATGTTATCAAAATCGACGGCCACGACTTCGATCAGATCAACGCCGCCTTTAAGGAGGCACAGGAAACCAAGGGGCAGCCCACGGTGATCCTGGCCAAGACCGTAAAGGGCAAGGGCATCTCCTACATGGAGAACAATGCAGGCTGGCACGGCAAGGCGCCCAACGATGAGCAGTATGCCCAGGGCGTCAGCGAGCTTACCGCCATTTTGAATCAACTGGAGGAGGCGTAACCATGAAAATTGCAACTCGTGCCGCTTATGGCGAGGCTCTTGCAGAGCTTGCCGAGGCTTATCCTCAGCTGGTGGTGCTGGACGCCGATCTGTCCGGTTCTACCATGACCAAAACCTTTGCCGCAAAATATCCCCAGCGGTTCTTCGATATGGGCATTGCCGAGGGCAACATGGCTGGCGTCGCCGCCGGTCTTGCCACCTGCGGTAAGATTCCCTTTATCAACTCCTTTGCCATGTTCTCCGCAGGCCGTGCCTGGGAGCAGGTGCGCAACTCCATCGCCTATCCCGGCCTGAACGTGAAGGTCATCGGCTCTCACGGCGGTCTCAGCGTGGGCGAGGACGGCGCAACCCATCAGTGCATCGAAGACTATGCCATTATGCGCGCCATTCCCGGCATGCTGGTGCTGTCTCCCTGTGACGGCCCCGAGATGAAGCTGGCGGTAAAGGCACTGCTGGACTATCAGGGTCCCGCCTATATGCGCCTGGGCCGTCTGGCTGTGGAGTCCGTTACCGACACCATCCCCGGCTACACCTTTGAGCTGGGCAAGGGCAGCATGCTTCGGGACGGCACCGACGCTACCATTATCGCCACCGGCATGATGGTACAGTGCGCCTACGAAGCCGCCGAAACGCTGGCTGCCGAGGGTATTTCCCTGCGTGTGATTGATATGCACACCATTAAGCCCATTGACAAGGACATCGTTCTGAAGGCTGCCCAGGAAACCGGCTGCATCATCACCTCCGAAGAAGCAAACGTCATCGGCGGTCTTGGCTCCGCAGTCACCGAGGTTGTTTCCGAGGGCTGCCCGGTTCCTGTGGTCCGTCACGGTGTCAATGACGAGTTTGGACGCTCCGGCAAGGCACAGGCTGTGCTGGATGCATACAAGCTCAACGCTCAGGGCATTATGGAAAAGGTCCGTTACGCCCTGACGCTGAAAAAGTAAGATGGATACTGCATCCATGAAGCAGGCGCTGATCTCCGGGCTTCCCCAGCTGGAACGGAAGCTCTCAGAGGCGCAGTTGGACACCTTCTGCTCCTTTGGTGCTGCGCTGGTGGAAAAGAATCAGGTGATGAATCTGACCGCCATTACCGAGCCGGAGCAGGTGTCGCGGCTGCATTTTCTCGACTGTATTGCACTGCTGGGTGCTGCGAACTTTTATGGAAAATCCGTGATTGATGTAGGCTGCGGCGCCGGATTCCCCGGTGTCCCCCTGAAAATCGCAGAGCCTTCCATTCAGCTCACACTCCTGGACAGTCTGAAAAAACGGATGGATTGGCTGGAAGCCACCCTGCCGGGGCTGGGGATCGACGCCACATGTGTCGCCGCCCGAGCAGAGGAATACGCCCTGGAGCATCGGGAGTCCTACGACATCGCTGTATCCCGTGCTGTGGCGCGGCTGACCATGCTCTCTGAGCTGTGCCTTCCCCTGGTGCGGGTTGGCGGTCATTTCGTGGCCATGAAGTCCGCCGACAGTGACGAGGAGCTTTCCCAGGCGGCCCGTGCCATCTCCACCCTGGGCGGAAAGGTCACTCGAATCTGGGACTATACCGTTCCCGGTACCGATGTCGTTCATCGCGCCGTGGTGATTACCAAGGTAAAGGCTACCCCAAAGCCCTATCCCCGCCGCTTTGCGAAAATCAAGCAGCAGCCGCTTTGACCTATGCGTTCAAGCCGCAGACGATCTTCCGTCTGCGGCTTTTGCGATAAAAACAGGCTCGTTTGCATATAGTAGAGGTAGCTTCCATCCCGTTCCGCACATTTTGCTGCAAAAGTTGTTTTCTCCGCAAAGAATTCTGTTGAAATTTGCTGAGGTACTGGTTATAATGTTATCATGTGACTGCGAAAGGAGATCTGTCCATGGGCGAAGTATTAGTGGTAACCTCCGGCAAAGGCGGCACCGGGAAAACCACCCTTTGTGCCGGACTTGCCTCCTGTCTTGCCGCTATGGGGCAGCGGGTGCTTGCCATTGACTGCGATATTGGTCTGAGCAATCTGGACATTGCCCTGGGCATGACCGACTGCGCCACCGTCAGCTTTCTCGACGTGATGATGGAAAACCAGTACCTCTCCGACGCACCGGAGCATCCCGTGATTCCCGGGCTTCAGCTGCTTACGGCGCCCAGTAAAACCCGCGCCGGTTTGGTAGACGACATCATTTTCGGCAGACTCATCGAAGAGGCCGCCGAAACCTACGACTGGGTGCTGCTGGACGCGCCTGCCGGCATTGGCTTTGGTTTTGATCTGGCCGCTGCCTATGCCACCCGGGCAATTATTGTTTCCACCCCTGATGCCGCCGCCCTGCGAGATGGGCAGCACACGGCGTCGTTGCTGGTGGAAAAGGGACTTTCCCCCATTGAGCTGGTGGTCAATCGGGTATCCCGGCATCTCCTGGGTTCCCTGCGCTCCAATGTGGACGACATTATGGACTCCATTGGCCTGCCGCTGCTGGGTCTGATTCCCGAAGATCAGGCCGTTCCCGTTGCCGCATCCAAAGGAAGCGCACTGGTTCTTAGCAGTCGAAAGGGCGCGGCGGTTGCCTGCCTTCACATTAGCCGTCGGCTGATGGGTATGGAGGCTCCCCTGATGCACATGCACTTTTAACGGATTCAATCTGAGCTGGAGGCGATAGATATGAACATTGCAATTATGGCACACGACAAGAAGAAGGAACTGATGGTACAGTTCTGTATTGCCTACAAGGGTATTTTGGCAAAGCATTCTCTCTCCGCCACCAACACCACAGGACGGCTGGTATCTGAGGCAACGGGTCTCCCCATTACACTCTATCTGTCCCGTGCTCAGGGCGGTCAGCAGCAGGTAGGCGCACGCATTGCCTACAACGAAATTGATCTGGTGCTGTTCTTCACCGATCCCGGCTGCAACGACCCGGTTCAGGAGCAGAATTTGCTTCAGATTGAGCGGCTTTGCGACATGCACAACGTTCCCTTTGCCACAAACCTGGCCACAGCCGAAATGCTGACCCTGGGTCTGGCCCGGGGCGATCTTGACTGGCGTGAGGGCAACGGAAAGTCCGCCCCCCTCTACGACTTCTAATACAAAACAAAGCGCGCCGGAGTCATTCTCCGGCGCGTTTCCTCTGAGGTATTCCATGTATTATGTCTATATGCTCTCCTGCGGCGACGGTTCTCTCTATACCGGGATTGCCGCAGATGTGGAAAAGCGGCTTCGGCAGCATCAATCCGGCGCAGGTGCCAAATACACCCGCAGTCATCTGCCGGTTACCCTGGTCTACCAGGAGTGTCTGCCGGATAAGCCTGCCGCCCTTCGCCGGGAATACGCCATTAAGCAGCTGCCCCGTGCAAAAAAGCTCCAGCTGGTGGCGGAATACCAGCATTCCCTTACCGAATAAAAAGGTCCTCCGCAGCACTGTACTGCGGAGGACCTTTTTTACTTATTCGTCAATCTGGAGCACATAGCCCTTTTTGCCGGAATACTCTTTTACGGTGTTTTCATTGTCGTTGTTGTACCAGGTACCATTCACACTGAACATACTCAGGTACTGTTCATCACCGCCGCTGGGTTCACCGGGATACCAGTTGAGATAGCCAACATGATCGCCGTTTTCCCAGTATGCGTCGTCCCATCCGGAAACATCGGCTACAGAAGCGTTGAGCCACAGGAATACCATGCCGTTGTCGCTGCCCAGCTTTGCAATGGTGTCAAATTCCTCCTGGGTGTTCGGCATTGCAACCTGTCCGCCGCGCTCTTTCGCATCGGCCTGCGCATCCCACCAGGAAAAGTTGCCCATAATCAGCTGATACTTATGCCCATTGAATGTAATGACATCCGAGGTCGTTACCGGCTCCGGCGTGGGAGTGGGCGTAGGAGTCGGCGTCGGGGTGGGAGTCGGAGACGGCTTTGCAGTCGGAGTGGGGGTAGGAGTTGGCGTTGCCGTCGGCTTGGGAGTCGGAGTCGGAGTTGTCGTAGGCTTCGGCGTGGGCGTAGGAGTGGGAGTCGGCGTTGCAACTGCTTCTTCCGTCTCTGTTACCGTTCCGCTTGCCGAAGGAGAGGGAGGTGCAATTTCCGGCGAGGTTTCCGGCTTTACCGTAGGCGAGGGCGAGGGATTGGCAACCGCCCCCTGCTTCAGGCTCGCCAGTCCTGCAATGGCAGTGGAATTGCTGGGATCCAGCTTCTCCAGCACGGTGTCATAATATTCCTTTGCCTTGACATAGTCCTCTTCCGCCTTGGCTTCGTCGCCAAGTTTCAGATAGGCATCCATAGCAGACTTTTTCAGGGTGCTTTCATTGAGCGCCTGATAGCCCCGCAGATAGGCGTCGGCAGCCCCCTCAGGATCTTCGTTGCCGGTATAGGCTTCGCCAAGCAGCTCATAGGTTTCCTTGGTGGCCTTTCCGTCTGCAACAATCTGCTCCAGCTGGGAAATGGCTTCGGCATAGTTCTGCTGATCCAGCTCCTGCTGGGCCAGCACATTGGGATCGTCCTTATCCTTGGAGCCGACGATTCCCAGCCGGAACGCCATCACCACGCCAAAGGCAATGACCACAACCAGCAGCGCCGCTGCGATTACAGTGGTTACCAGGCCCTTTTTCTTGCCGCCGTCATCGTCCGGGTCCGGCGAAGAAGCTGCTTCAGCCTGAGTCTTGCCGCCGTAGGGAACTTCTCCATAGGCTTCATCGCCGGGCTGCTCCCAGCCATCGTCGCCCTGGAACTGATTGGGATCGTCATTTTCGGGCATCTCACCGCCGGACATGGTGCGCGGCTGACGGCGGGCATCACTGCTGCCGCCCTGATCCGGACCGGGATACATGGTTGCGCCAAGGCCGCCGCCCATATCATTCTGGTCGCCGTTATAAGGCGGATACGACATGGTATCGTCCATCCCGCCGCCTACCGGCACAGTACCATCCGGCTGCTCCGGATTTTGATAGCGCTCATAGGCGACAAAATCTGCGCCTTCCGTTCCAAACGGCGTTCCACAGGTGGGACAAAACTTTGCCGCAACCGACACAGATTGTCCACACTGGGGGCATATCTTAAAAACAGAGGATTCCTCAGACATACGTTTCATTCCTTTCTCTGGTTCTGCCTGCATAAAAATGGGCATACCAATCCTGATACTTCATTATATCATAGTTTTTCTTCTTTGTGTGATAGAACCGTGAATTTTGTCAAAACTTACATGATTTTTTGCTTCCATTCCCACATGCACCGAAAAATCCGCAAAAAACCGCGAAAATTCCGATTGTATGTAGAAAAACACGTCCGAATGCGCTATACTGTAGAAATGATATTTTAGTTTTACGGAGGTACTCATGGGCAAACGCTTTATCATTTCCATACTGCTGGTGGTGGTCATCATCGGTTCCATCGCCGCAGGCTCTGCGTTGGTCTTTCAAAATCGCTATGAAAACCTGGCGGAGAAGCAGTCAGAGCAATCCGCTTCCGCCACAGAGAATATTCAAGACCTGGCTGCCGCAGCCGGTGCTGCACTGGAACAGCAGCCCATTACCGGAAGCAGCGCCGAGGATTCCACCAGCTCAGCAGAAGAGGGCTTTACCACCTCTGTTGCCCCCACCAGCGATGCAGCGCAGGCTGATGCAAACGCTGCCCGGGTCCGGGTGATGCTTCGTGACATGACCTTGAAGGAAAAAATCTGCCAAATGCTGTTTATTACCCCGGAGGCGCTTACCGGCTATACCCGGGTAACCCAGAGCGGCGATACCACCAAGGCCGCCATTGAGGAGTGGCCGGTGGGCGGCATCATCTATTTCAGTTCCAACCTGGTTTCCACCGATCAGACCACCGAGATGATCGAGAATATTCAAAGCTTTTCTCAGAGTGCGACTGGCCGCAGACTGTTCATCGGAGTAGATGAAGAGGGCGGTACCGTCGCGCGCGCTGCCGATTCTCTGGGCACCACGCAGTTTGACGACATGTCTGTCTACGGCGAAAAGGGCGACACCCAGGAAGCCTACAACATCGGTGCCACCCAGGCCAAGGATCTCACCGCCCTGGGCTTCAATGTCAACTTCTCCCCGGTAGCCGATGTGCTGACCAACGAGGATAACACCGTTGTAACGGAGCGGAGCTTCGGCTCTGATCCTGATCTGGTTTCCAGTATGGTGAGCCAGGTGGTAAAAGGCTTGACTGACGGCGGCATGCTGTGCGCCCCCAAGCATTTTCCCGGTCACGGCAGCACCGGCGGCGATACGCATGATGGATTCGCTTCCTCGGACCGTACGCTGGAGGAGCTGGAAGCCTGCGATTTTAAGCCCTTTGAGGCAGCCATTGCGGCTGGCGCGCCCATGATTATGGTAGGCCATATGACCATGACCGCCATTGACGCCGACAATCCCGCCTCCCTGTCAGAAACCATCGTAACGGGTCTGCTCCGGGACGAGCTGGGCTATGACGGCATTATCATCACCGACGCGTTGAACATGGGCGCCATTGCCAACAACTACACCAACGCCGACGCTGCGGTAAAAGCCGTATCCGCAGGCTGCGATATGCTGCTGTGCGTTTCCAACGTCTCTTCCGTGGTGGATGCACTGACCGAAGCCGTCTCGGATGGCACCATTTCCGAAGAACGTATCGACGAAAGCGTAAACCGCATTCTGCTGGCAAAGCTTCGTTACGGCATTATCTCTTAAACCAAATTCGATATGCAAATCCGCCGTGTCCGATTCGGATGCGGCGGATTTTTTGTCTCAAAAATTTTCCCAAAAAAAATCGAAGAAATTTTCAAAAACCCCTTTACAAACGGATTTTCCCATGCTATAATGCAGGCATAAACAATAACAATTATCATTATCGAAAGGAGCTACAGTGATTCAGCGATTCAGTAAAAAGCGCCAGGCAATCTATGATTGTCTCGCCGGCACCACCTCTCACCCCACCGCAGATTGGATCTATCACCAGCTCCACGGAGACTATCCGGACCTGAGCTTGGGCACCGTCTATCGGAATCTTTCGCAGCTGAAGGATGCCGGACTGATCCAATCGGTCGGCGTTATCAACGGGCAGGAGCATTTCGACGCCAATGTCTCCCCCCACACCCATCTGATCTGCCGGAGCTGCGGCACCGTTCGGGACCTGTTTGAGGTCAATGTTCCCGGCGAGGTTGCCCAGAAGGCTGCCGACGTC
>CAVEIY010000085.1:0-8927 GCA_963615825.1 Flexilinea sp. | reverse complement strand
TCACCGGCGGCATGGAGGGCGTTGTGGTGGAATTCTCCACAGAGTCCCGTCCGGTGGAAGCGCCGCCCATGCCCGCAGGCGGACCTCCTCCCGGTGGCCCCGGTGGCCCCGGCGGCCCTGGCGGTCCCGGTATGCCTCCTCCCGGCATGTAAAATCGCGTCATTGCCCGGACCTCGGTTCGGGCAATTTTTTAATCCAAATGGACGCAAAAATCGTGGAAATTCCCTTGACAGTCCCCGAAAATCATGGTATAGTAGCCCCAAGTTAAGGGAGTAGTCAGCGCCTCCGATGAGGCGTTATGGGGTCAACATCCTGAGTGCATGGCGCTCTGGCTCCGTACGAAATGACCAGACTTATCTGCCGCAGGGCAGGTAGGTCCTTTTTTTATGCTTGGGAGGAATACATATGAGTATCATCGAACTGTTTATTCTGGCGCTGGGGCTGAGTATGGACGCCTTTGCGGTGTCCATCTGTAAGGGGCTGTCGGTGCCAAAGCTGCAGGCGAAGCACTGTCTGACCTGCGGCATCTATTTTGGCGGCTTTCAGGCGCTGATGCCGCTGCTGGGCTGGCTTTTGGGCATTCGGTTCCAGTCGCTGATTACCAACATCGACCACTGGATTGCCTTTGTGCTGCTGGCGGTGATTGGCGCCAACATGATAAAGGAATCCTTCAGCAAAGAGGAGGAATGTCCAGACGCCTCCTTTGGGTTCAAAACCATGCTGACCCTTGCAGTGGCCACCAGCATTGATGCGCTGGCAGTGGGCGTAACCTTTGCATTTCTGGATGTGGCAATTGTTCCCGCTGTGCTGCTGATTGGTCTGACTACCTTCGTATGTTCCGCCGTGGGTGTGAAAATTGGCAACGTATTTGGCAACCGGTTTGAATCCAAGGCGGAGTTTCTGGGCGGTTTGGTGCTGATTGCCATTGGCCTGAAAATTCTTATTGAGCATCTGTTCTTCGGCGGCTAATGGACAAAGCGGAAATGGGCAGTCTATTCGTACTTGCATAAATTCAAGAAGGAGGCAATCATGAAACCCTATCTGATCTCACAGGATGAAGTACTCCAGCAGCTTGGCAGCAATTCCCGGGGACTCACAGGGCAAGAGGCGGCAAAGCGCCTGGAGAACACCGGACCCAATCGCCTGGCGGAAGGGAAAAAGGAATCGCTGCTTCACCGGTTCCTGAAAGAACTGGCGGATCCCATGATTATCATTCTCATTGTGGCAGCGGTGATTTCTGGCATTACCGCAGTCTATTCCGGCGACTCCTTTGCAGACGTCATCATTATTATGGTGGTAGTTCTCATCAATGCGGTGCTGGGGGTATTGCAGGAGAGCAAGGCGGAGAAGGCCATTGCGGCATTGCAGGAAATTTCGGCGGCAACCTCAAAGGTATTGCGGGACGGAGAAATTGTAACCCTGCCCAGTCAGGAGCTGGTGCCTGGCGACGTGGTGATTCTTGAGGCGGGAGACGCGGTTCCAGCAGACGGACGCATCCTCAGCAGTGCCAGCATGAAGGTGGAGGAAGCTGCACTGACCGGGGAATCCGTTGCGGTGAGCAAGCGCGCCGATGTGCTGGAGCTGGGACAGGAGAAGGATATTCCCCTGGGCGACCGGAAAAACATGGCCTATATGGGGTCTACCGTGGTATATGGCAGAGGCCGTATGGTGGTAACTGACACAGGCATGCAGACGGAAATGGGCAAAATTGCCGATGCGCTGACCACTGCCAAGGAGGAGCAGACGCCGCTCCAGATCAAGCTGGGACAGCTGAGCAAAATCCTCTCGTTCCTGGTCATTGGAATCTGCGCCGTGATTTTCCTGCTGGATATCATCCGCGCCTATCCCAATATCACCGGCACAGGACTGCTGGATACCTTTATGGTGGCAGTCAGCCTTGCGGTAGCAGCGATTCCCGAGGGCCTGGCGGCAGTGGTGACCATTGTACTGTCCATTGGCGTGACCAAAATGTCCGCCAACAAGGCCATTATTCGGAAGCTGACGGCAGTGGAAACCCTGGGCTGCACACAGGTAATCTGTTCGGATAAAACCGGTACGCTGACCCAGAACAAGATGACCGTGGTGGAGCATCACGGCGCAGACCTTTCCCGTCTGGCCATGGCCATGGAGCTGTGCTCGGATGCGGTCCTGGGCAGCGACGGTCAGGCACAGGGCGAACCCACGGAATGCGCGCTGGTCAACGATGGCACGGCATTGGGACTGCCCAAAAGCAAGTTGGAGCCGGAGTATCCCAGAATCGGAGAAGCGCCCTTTGACTCCGGGCGGAAAATGATGTCCACGGTTCACCGCAGGGCAGACGGCACGGTGATTCAGTTTACCAAGGGTGCGCCGGACGAGGTGCTTCGCCTCTGCGAAAGCTGGTGGGACGGGGAGCACATCTGTCCCATGACCGAGGCAAAACGCCAGGAAATTCTGGATGCCAACAAAGCGATGGCAGATCAGGCGCTGCGGGTTCTCTGCGGCGCGGAGAGACGCTGGGAGACGGCACCGGAGTCCTTTGAGCCGGCACAGCTGGAGCAAAAGCTGTGCTACCTGGGACTTTCCGGCATGATCGACCCCATTCGCCCCGAGGTTAAGGCGGCAATTGCGGAATGCCGCGGAGCTGGAATTCGACCGATTATGATTACCGGCGATCATCGGGATACTGCGGTAGCCATTGCGCGCCAGCTGGGCATTCTGGAGCCGGGACAGAAGGCGATTACCGGTGCAGAGCTGAACGAACTGAGCGATTCGGAGTTGGCCCAGCAGATTGAAACGTATTCCGTCTACGCCCGGGTACAGCCGGAGCACAAGGTGAGAATCGTCAATGCCTGGAAGCAAAACGGATGCATTACGGCCATGACCGGTGACGGCGTAAACGATGCGCCCTCCATTAAATCTGCGGATATTGGCGTTGGCATGGGCATTACCGGCACCGACGTCACGAAAAATGTCGCGGATATGGTGCTGGCAGACGATAACTTTGCCACCATCGTAGAGGCGGTGGCAGAGGGAAGGCGGATTTACGACAATATTCGGAAAGCTATCGGGTTCCTGCTGGCCTCCAATATGTCGGAGGTACTGTCCATCTTCTTTGCAACGCTTCTGGGCTTTACAATTTTAAAACCGGTGCATCTTCTGTGGATCAACCTGATTACCGACTGCTTCCCGGCCCTGGCGCTGGGCATGGAGCCGGGAGAATCGGATATTATGAAGCGGAAGCCCCGGGACGCCAAGGATGGCATTTTCTCCGGCGGCATGGGGCTGGACATTGCGGTGCAGGGGCTTATTATTACCGGACTGACGCTGCTGTCCTACTTTGTGGGGCATCGAATTGAGGCGGGGGTATGGGAAATTACCGACAGTCTCGACGGCATGACCATGGCGTTCCTTACGCTGTCCATGGTGGAGATTTTCCACTCCTTTAATATGCGTTCTCGCAGAAAGTCCGTTTTTTCGCTGAAGGGCCACAACAAATGGCTGTGGGGAGCAATGGTATTGTCGCTGGTGCTGACCACGGCGGTGATCTATGTACCCGGACTGCGGGATGCCTTCCAGTTCCAGCACATTTCTCTGATGGAATATGCGGTGGCGCTGGGGCTGGCCGTTTGCATCATTCCGATTATGGAGCTTATCAAGCTGATTCAGCGGAAGCTCGGGAAATAAAAGAGAACCTCCAAGCCGGTGCCTGTCGGCTTGGAGGTTTTTGCAGTTCCGTTATGTTTCGTAGCCCACCAGCAGCCCGCCAATTTCTGCATAAAAGCTGCAAAGTCCGCTGGTCGGGCGGATTTTTACATCCGCCTGGGGATATTGCCGGGTGATGGACTCTGAAAGCTGATGCGCCGTATCCTCCGCCAGACAATGGGAAATGCGAACCTTGCCGCCGGAATAGCCCATTGCCTCCATCTGCTGCACCAGCCGCCGAAGAGAGGCAGGTTGGCCGCGATGCTTGCCCAAAAGCTCCAGCGTTCCCTGACTGCTTGCCTGACCCAGCAGCCGAAGTCCCAGAAGTCCCACGGCCTCGGCGCCCAATCGGCTGACTCTTCCGTTGCGGGAGAGGTTTTTCACCGAGGACAGGAGAAACAGCAAATGGGTGCGGGACGAGTAGGCGGTGATTTCCGATACCACCTGGTCAAAGGGCAGCCGTGCATCCAGAAGGTCCCGAAGCTTTTCGATCAGGAGCAGCATTTCCGGACCGGTGGAGCGGGTGTCCAATACGAAAATCCGGCAGCCGGGATGGGCAGCCTCATAGCAGTGTTTGGCACATTGGGCGGCGTTGAAGCTGCCAGACAGCGCACTGGTGATGGTCAGCGCGAATATTTCGTCGGCGCCGTCAAAGGCGGCCTCCCAGTCGGCGGCATTGGGGCAGGCGGTGCTGGACCGGCCCTTATATTGCCGCAGCGTTTGGGCCATGGCGGCGGCATCCAGCTGTGCGTCGTCTACATATTCCGTTTGGGCGGTGATAATCCGAAGGGGAACGCTGATGAAGTCTGCGCCGGAAAGGTCATTTAGGTCGCAGCTGGAGTCGGATACAATACGTCGAATCATAAAAACCTCCAAGGTTCTATAAACATGATAATCGGTTATCAAAAAACCGATAAAAAGATTATAGAAACATTCTCACAAAAAGTCAATAGGGTTTTCAAAAACCGATGATGAGATTTTGAAATACCATTGACTTTTGACCGGAGGCCATACTATAATGAAAGACATGGAACAAAATGAACAGCTGAAAAATACGGTGCGGGACGTCCATCTGCCCCGCTACCAGGAGATCCCCACAGTGGGACTGTATTTAGAGCAGGTAACTCGTTATGTCAACGGCTATTTGGCGGAATTAAGCTGCCCCACCTTAACCCCCTCGATGGTCAGCAATTATGTCAAGCAAAAGACCATACCGGGGCCGGTGAAAAAAGCCTATGGTCCGGCATCCATTGCCAACCTGATGTATGTGGCGCTGGTAAAAAACGTGCTGTCAATGGAGGATATCCGGCTTCTGGAGCGTCAGGGGCTGGAGCAGTACAAGCCGGAACAGGCCTACGATTATTTCTGCGACGAATTTGAAAATGTGCTGGCAGGGGTCTTTGGACTCAAGGACGAAATGGAACCGGTGGGCAGCCACAATACCACCATCAAGTCCATCCTGCGGGCTGCAATTTTGGCGGCGGTACAGAAAATCTACCTGGACCGGTACCTGGATTTGGTGCGCCCGGAGAGAAAGGAATAGCCATGGAAATTTGGGACGGCTATCGAAAGGACGGTACCCTGGCCCGGGTGGACCTGATCCGCGGGGAAGCGGTGCCGGACGGACTCTATCACCTGGTGTGCGAAATTATTGTGGAGCATCAGGACGGCAGCATCCTTGCCATGAAGCGGGACCCGCGCAAGCCCAATCATCCCGGCGCATGGGAAACCACGGCCGGCGGATCGGCGCTCAAGGGGGAGGACGCGCTGCACTGCGCCCAAAGAGAGCTTTATGAGGAGACTGGCATTGCGGCTCCAGCGCTGACGCTGCTGGGACGGGAGGTCAGCGATCCGGCGCATTCCATCTTTTATATGTATCGGGCGGAGATTGCCGGAGAAAAGCCGAAGATCACCCTACAGCCAGGGGAAACGGTGGACTACCGCTGGATTCCGCCGGAGGAGTTCCAGGAGTTTGTGGCGCATGACATGATTCCCAGTCAGCGCAGGCGATATCACAGCTTTTTGGCAGAAAGAGGCTATCTATAAAAAGGACTGCTGCACGATTCGGTGCAGCAGTCCTTTTTGCGTTTGTGCGGTTTTGACTTAAAACAGAAAACCGTATTTGGTTTTATAGTCCTCGGTGGGTTTGGGGATGGCGCCCAGCTCTTGCCGGAGCTTTTCCAGATCAATGTTCTGGATATCCTCCTGCATGCAGTTCTGGGAGGCCAGCAGTCCGCCGCCAGCCATGTCCTTTTCCGTGCCGTAGGCACTGGAGGCAACGGTGGAGGAATAGATCATTTCCTCCAGACAGTTTGCCACAATCTCCTGGGGAGAATAGTCCCGCACGGTTTCCGGATCAATGTCCAGCCCCAGAAGAATTTCCGGGGATTTCAGCCCTACGGCGTAGCCCTCGTCGTCCCCGGGAATGAAGCCGTAGACCTGGAGGGTAGGGCCGTCGTCCTCGTCTGCCGTTTCCTGGGCGTCGTCCGCATCGGCTTCGTCCTCGTCGCCAAAGAAGAAGGTCCACTCAGGGGCTTCCTCCATGACAAAGCGAATGGTCATATGGTCAGTGTTTTCTGCGGGAACTGCCGCCTGAAGCTCGGAATAAATGGACTGACATGCCTCTTTATACTGCTCCATATTCTCCCGGTCCTGGCCCAGCAGTGCCCAAACCTCGTCAAATGATACCTGGTCGATAAAATCCTTTAATTTTGCCACGTTTGCAGCCTCCAACTGATTTTTCTACATCATATCACAACTGCGCCCAAGCCGCAAGGCGTTTTCTTGTGGTTTTCCCGGTTTGACCCACGGGGGAAAATGATGTAAAATAGCGGGGATAAGAAGTCTAAGACGCGGAAAGGGGAAACCATAGATGGGAGGAATGATTTTTGCGGCGCTGCTGGGCATCCTGATTGTGCTGGCAGTCCTCTGTATGGTGCGTGCAGCGCTGTTTCAGCCGCCGAAGCGGGAAAAATCGGCGGATATTGAGCCAGTGGTAGACCGGGACAAGGCGGTGGCGCATCTCCAGGAGATGATCCGCTGCCGGACCATCTCCACACCGGAGCTGCGGCAGGAGGAAGAATTTGAAAAGTTCCGTGCGCTGCTGCCGGAGTTTTATCCGACGCTGTGGAGGATTGCCACAGTGGAGCGGGTGGACACCACGGGAATCCTGATCCACATTCCGGGAAAAGCGCCGGGCAATCCTGCGGTGATGCTGTCCCATTATGATGTGGTACCGGCGCAGGAGGACGCCTGGGAGAAGCCGCCCTTTGACGGGGTGCTGGAACACGGCGTGCTCTGGGGACGGGGAACACTGGATATGAAAAACCAGCTCTGTTCCATGCTGGAGGCGGCGGAGCAGCTTTTGCGAGAAGGCTTTGTACCGGAGCATGACATCTATCTTGCCCTGTCCGGGGAGGAGGAAATCATGGGACCCTCGGCACCGGCAATCCGCGATCTGTTTGTGGAGCGGGGCATTACGCCCTCCTTTGTCTTAGATGAGGGCGGCGATATTATGGACGGATTTTTCCCCGGCACAACGGTTCCATGCGCCATGGTGGGCGTGGGGGAGAAGGGGGTTGCCAATCTGGAGTTTGCGGCAAAAAGCCAGGGCGGCCATGCCTCGGTGCCCTATCCCAACAATCCGCTGCCCAGACTTTGCAGAGCCATGAGCCGCATTGGGCGGCATCCGTTTTCCATGCGTCTGGGACCGGCGTTGGAGGCGCTGACGGATACCATGGGACGGTATTGCAGCTTTCGGACCCGATTGCTGCTGGCAAACCGGCATCTGCTGCGGCCGTTTTATCTCCGCTGGCTCCGGAAGCAGGGCGGCATGATCGAAGCGGCTGCCTGCACGACCTTTGCGCTGACCCAGTGCCAAGGGTCCCAGGCCGGCAACGTGATTCCGGCGGAGGCGACGATGTTTGCCAATCTCCGTCTGTTGTGGGGCGATACCCAGGAGAGTGTGGTTCGGAAGCTGAATCAGAAAATCCGGGACCCGCAGGTGGAAATCCGCGTCCATCCCGGCACGGATCCCGGTCCGGATTCCGAGCTTGGTCCGGAATTTGAAAAGCTGAAAAGCGCCATTGAGGCAACCTGGCCCAGTGCGGTGGTCAGCCCCTATCTCATGGTGGCCTGCACCGATTCCCGGCATTGGCGGAGCATCTGCGACCATGTTTACCGGTTTTCCGGAAAATATGTCACCGGCGAGGAAAAATCGACGGTTCACGGAAATAACGAACGAATTCGCGT
Organism: Flexilinea sp.; assembly: GCA_963615825.1. Lineage (GTDB taxonomy): Bacteria > Bacillota > Clostridia > Oscillospirales > Oscillospiraceae > HGM13006. The sequence goes on along the minus strand of CAVEIY010000085.1, from coordinate 992 downwards.
CGAAAATACGGAAAACGCAATCAAATTCTTTATGCGACTGATGAGGAAATGCTGATGGAACACACCATTCTCTGCTGTCCGGTCTGCGGGCAGCCCCTTAAAAAGCAGGAAAAAACGCTGGTCTGCCCGAACCGGCACAGCTTTGACATTGCGCGGCAGGGATATGTGAATCTCCTGCCGGTGACTCAGAAGCATTCAAAGCATCCCGGAGATACCCGGGATATGGTGGCGGCGCGTCGGGCGTTTTTGGATCGGGGGTATTATGCGCCCATTGCCCAGGCTGTGCAGCATATTTTTGGAGAAAAGCTTCCGCAGTGTCCCCGGGTGCTGGATGCAGGCTGCGGAGAGGGCTATTATCTGTCTCAGCTGATGCCCGGTCTCCCGGGCGGAACGTTTTTCGGCGTGGATATTTCCAAGGATGCGGTGCGGTATGCGGCGGGACGCTGCAAGGATGCCATGTGGATTACGGCGTCGGCAGCGCATCTTCCCATGATGACGGGCAGCTTGGATGGCGTGATGAGCATGTTTGCTCTGACGGTGCCGGAGGAATTCCGTCGGGTGCTTACGCCTGACGGCTATTTCCTGGAGGTAACGGCGGGACGGGGACACTTAATGGCCCTGAAAGAGCTGATCTATCCGGAAATCACCGAAAAGCAGGAGAAGGTCAGCAAGGACTATCCCGGCTTCCGGCTGGTGCAGGAGGAAACGCTGGAGTTTGACTTCCGGCTCACGGAGCACCAGGAGATTATGCAGCTGCTGACCATGACGCCCCATCTCTGGCGCATCGGGAAAGAGGGAGCACAGCGGGCGGAGAACGCCGAGACGCTTCAGGACCGGGCGCAGGTGCTGCTGCGGCTGTATCAAAGCGTTGCAACTTCTTCGGGGCTGTGATACAATCAAAAGGTAAGGCAACTGGCGATTTGTGCGGTATTGCCGTAAATCACTGTGGGAGCGATACTATGCTGGAAAAACTGCGGCTGGTAGAAAGCCGA
>CAVEIY010000084.1:0-9088 GCA_963615825.1 Flexilinea sp. | reverse complement strand
TTGAATGAACGAATCGTATTAGGAGGTCCAACTATGTCCAATCGTTATGAGCTTTTGCTTTCCCCCATTCAGGTTGGCAATGTGCTGCTGAAAAACCGCATGGTTTCTACCGCAGGCATCCCCCATATGCTCCAGGGCACCGAGGAGTATCCCACTGACCGGCTGATCTCCCACCTGTCAAACCGCGCAAAAAACGGCGCAGCAGCGGTCTATCTGAACTTTGCCATGCGGACGGATGAGGGTCCCGGCGGTCCTCCCTTGAAGCCCGGCGAAATCGCCATGAGCTTTCCGCCCCATGATACCGCAGTGAATATTGCGAAAACCAGCGCCCACAACTACCTCTGTCAGACCATCGACGCCATCCGCTACTATGAATCCATCGCCATTACGCAGCCCATGGGCAGCTTTACCCGGAACGACATGCCCGGCGGACCCATGAAGGACGGCACCCCCCAGCACGGCGGCGGCGGTCCCATTATGCCCTCCGATCCCATGGAGCAGCTGCGTCAGGAGCAGGAGCAGTGTCGGGGCAGAAGTGTGGATCATATCACCAAAAAACAGATTCAGGAATTCATTGACTCCACCGTTGCCAATGCAAAGATATTAAAGCAGTTCGGCTTTGAGATGTTCTCCTTCCACAATGCCTATCACAACGGCACCATGGCGGAATTCTGGTCCACCCATACCAACCACCGCACCGACGAATACGGCGGCTCCGCAAAAAATCGCGCCCGGTTGATGATTGAGGTCATGGACGCCATGAAGCAGACCTTCGGCCGGGATTTCCCTCTGGAGGTGCTGATTTCCGTAGACGGCCTGGGCGTCAATCGCGGCGACACCTTTGAGCTGGCAAAGCTTTTGGAGGGCAAGGTGGATATTCTCCATGTCCGTCACGGCGATAAGGACCCCCAGCATCCCATTGGCTTCACCTCCTCCCGTGCCGTTCCCTGCCCCAATCTGGATGCAGCGGCAGCCCTGAAGGAGTCCATTATGAGCCGCGGCGGTTCCATCAAGGTTGGCGTTTCCGCCGGACTCCAGAACCCCGACTTCAACGAAAAGATTCTTCGGGAGCATAAGTCAGACATCATCTGCATGTCCCGCGCCTGGATCTGTGACAGCGATTACGGCAAAAAGATCTATGCCGGACGCGGGGAGGATGTAACCCCCTGCATCCGCTGCAATAAGTGCCATGTCCCCAACGACTCCGACAAATTCCGTTCCTTCTGCTCCGTAAATCCCAAAATCGGCATGGAGTTCAAGCTGGATCAGATGATTGCTCCGGTGGGAGAGAAGAAGAAGGTTGCCATCATCGGCGGCGGTCCTGCAGGTATGAAGTGTGCCATTACCTGCGCTGAGCGTGGCCACGATGTGACCATCTATGAAAAGTCCTCCCAGCTGGGCGGTCAGCTGTTCCATGCCGACTATGCCAGCTTCAAGTGGCCTCTGGCTGATTTCAACCATTGGCTGATCCGTCAGGTCTATCAGCATGGCATCAAGGTTTGCCTGAACACCGAAGCCACCAAAGAAATGCTGGCCCCCGAGGGCTATGACGATGTGGTGGTTGCCATTGGTCCCAGATTTAAAAATCCCCGACTCCCCATTGAAGAGGGCACCAAGACCATGCTCTGTGTGGATGTCTACGGCCACGAGGCAGAGCTGCCCCATGAGATTGTTGTCATCGGCGGCAGCGAAACCGGCACCGAAACCGGCATGTATCTGGCCGAAAACGGCCACCATGTAACCGTTATGACCAGACAGGGCATGCTGGCCCAGGACGCTCCTCACGCCCACTTCGTTGTTATGATGATGGACGCCTATGAGCATTTAAAGGGCTTCGACTATGCCCGGAAAATCCAGAAGTATGTTTCCGTTACCCCCAAGGGCGTCACCTACATTGACGAGCATGGCGACGAGCAGTTTGTTCCTGCTGATCTGGTGGTGCTGTCCGGCGGTGTTGCCGCTGTTCCCGAGCAGTGTGCAGCCTTCTACGGTGCCGGAAAGCACATGCACTATATTGGCGACTGCTACCGTCCCGGCGATGTCCACAAAGCAGTGACTGCCGGCTTTGCCACCGGCAGCCAGATCTAACTTCCTATACCCGTTCCTGCGTTACCTCAAAATACGCAGAAATACGGCTGACCGTGACTCCGGCCAGCCGTATTTCATTTTTTCAACGATCAGGGCATGGGATTTGCCGCCTGCTGCTTTGCCATTTCCTCCGCAAAGGCGATGGCGTCCGCGATCTCCTGCTCATCGGTATAGATGGTATAAGTGGCGTCCATATAAGTAGCGGCCTCGGTGATGGTAATCTCAAAATCACCGGTAAAGCCGGAAATGGTCACCTTTTCGCTGGTGGGATAGCTGTAGGGACCGCCCAGGCCGACATTGGAATAGGTAACGGTGCCGTCGGACGTAGTGATTCCCGCGCCCTCTTCCCCAGGCTGGGGTTCGCCCATGTCACCGGGTGCATCACACTGGAAGAAGAACACAAAGTCCTCGCCCACGGTTGCCTCAAAGGTCTGGCCATCGGAGAAGGTAACGGTACAGGTCTTGGGTGCTTCCGGCTCAGCAGATTCCTCTGCCAAAGACGCAGGCTCCACTTCGGATACTACAGACGCCTCCTCCTGCTGGGATACCACTGGCTCGGGGGTAGCGGCAGGCGCTTCTTCGGTAGGAGCAGCAGTCTCGGCAGCCGGAACGGATGGCTCAGACGGTGCGGAACTGGTCGTGTTTCCGCCGCAGGCCGTGAGCATACCGGCTGTCATGCAGGCAGCCAGCAGCAGTGCAAGGGTACGCTTTTTCATTTCATTTCCTCCTGACTTCGTTTCAGTCTGGCACATTTGGGCTTATGTATTTTCTCCCATTTGTGCTCATCCGTATTATAAAGGGAGGATATTCCTTTGTCAACGGGAAAGAATCAACGAAATGCATCTATGATCTTTGTTGATTTATTTCAGAATTATTACATCGCATTTTAACCTGCATCATAAACGGGAGATTCCACAAAACTGTGCATATTCCTATTGTGAACATAGGTTTTATTGTATTCTTTGCCCATTGACCCCGCTCCGCTGTATGGTATATCATAGGTGCGCATTTATTTTGTATTGCTTTGGAAGCGGAATCACCATCGGAACGGAGGAACCTTATGCTCAATCAGTTTTCCAGAACGCAGCTTCTTTTGGGGAAGGCTGCCATGGACCGGCTCCAGCAGGCCCATGTGGCGGTGTTCGGCATTGGCGGTGTGGGCGGCTATGTCTGTGAGGCGCTGGTCCGCAGCGGTGTGGGCGCATTTGACCTCATCGACGACGACCGGGTCTGCCTGACCAATCTCAACCGTCAAATCATCGCCACCAGAAAAACCGTCGGAAAGTATAAGGCTGAGGTCATGGAAGAGCGAATCCACGATATTAACCCCAACGCTCAGGTTACCGTGCGAAAGACCTTCTTTCTTCCGGAGAATGCCGACGAGTTTCCCTTCGATCAGTACGACTATGTGGTGGACGCCATCGACACCGTCTCCGGCAAGCTGGAGCTGGTCATGCAGGCAGAAAAGGTCGGCGTTCCCATCATCAGCTCCATGGGCGCAGGGAATAAGCTGGACCCCACGGCCTTCCGTGTGGCCGATATCTACGAAACCAAGGTCTGTCCGCTGGCCCGAATTATGCGCCGGGAGCTTCGGAAGCGCGGCGTTTCGCATTTAAAGGTTGTCTATTCCCAGGAGCCGCCCATCCGTCCCCTGGAGGATATGTCCATCAGCTGCCGATCCCACTGCATCTGCCCACCGGGCACCAAGCATAAGTGTACCGACCGCCGGGATATCCCCGGAAGCAACGCCTTTGTGCCCTCGGTTGCCGGACTGATTATCGCCGGAGAGGTCATTCGGGATCTCACCGCCGGAATTCCCGTGTCCGCAGAGACGCAAAATTCCCCGGAAGTGTTGCAGGCATAGGCAACAAACTTTTCTGTGCAGTTCTGTCAGCTTCCGCCAAACTTTTTCCGCTTTCCCATTTCTCCGTTGACGGAGCGTTCCCCCCGTGCTACCATAGAGGCAATCAATGGAAAGGGGGAGTATCCCATGGAGCGAATTTTCAAGATTATCATCTTTTTGATTTTGCTGATCTGCCTAGTCATGACAATCCGGCTGTTTACAATCGGCGGTGTGGTTGCTGACGAATACGGTCTTAGCGGCGCAACCATTTACGGAGGCAAAACCGGTCTTTATATGGCTTGGGCGCGGATGTTCCTGCTGCTTGCCGGTTCTTTCCTTGCCTTTCTCCACATTTTTGAAGATTAAAATCTCTAATACCGCAAAATACCCTGGACCAGGCCGGTCCAGGGTATCTTTTTGTCTAATCAGAGGTTTTCTTTACGAATTTCGTCCATAATCCGGCCCATCAGGCCGGTTCTTCCAAAGGGCGTCATCAGATAGAAGCCATCCACATAGGGTGCAATCTCCTTTGCAATGGCCGTGGAAATCCGGACGGCCAGCTCTTCCCCCTGGGCGCGGTCCAGTCCGGCATAGCGATCAATGATCTCCTGATCCACCGTGATTCCCGCCACCTCGCTGTTCATAAACAGGGCGTTTCTCTGGCTGACAATGGGGATAATTCCGCCCAGGATTTTTCCGTGAAGCGTCTCATGGGCCAGCTTTAGATTCTCCAGTGCCTGCTGGGTCAAAACCGGCTGGGTCAGGAATCCGACCATGCCGTTTTCCTCCTTCTTCTGTGCCAGCCGCAGCTGTACAGAGAAGTTCCGGGCATTGAGGTTCAGCGCACCGAATACCCGGAAGGGCGTAGTCAGCACCGTCTCACCCAGTCCGCCGATATACCGTGCCAGCATTCTGGAGTTGAAGTTAAAGACGCTTTTTACCTCGTCCCGGTCCGCGCTGGGAATGGGATCGCCGGTAACTGTCAGCACATTATGTACGCCCTCGGCACTAAGCCCCAGCAGCAGCGCTTTGGTGGCATTGAGATTTCGATCCCGGCAGGTCATATGGGGCAGCGCCTCCACCCCAAGCTCCCGGTGGATTTTGCAGGCAAGAATGCTGGAATCCATTCTGGCCCGTGCAATGGGGCAGTCGGCAATGGTAATGATATCCGCACCGTGAGCCTGCAGCTCCCGTGCCCCGGCCATGAATTTTGTCACATCTCCGGATTCTGGCGGATCCAGCTCCACTGCAATGGGCTTTTTCCCAGGCTGCTCCAGCGTCTCCCAAAAGCGGTTCCGCTCCGGCTGGGGCTTCTTTTGCTCCGGCTGCACCAGTGGAATCTGCTTGGGGCCATGTCCGCCCAAAGCCTCCACCGTTGCCGCAAGATGCTTTGGTGTTGTTCCGCAGCATCCGCCCAGAATCCGAACCCCCATGTTGTGCAGCTGCTCCATCTGTCCGGCAAAATACTGGGGATCCCCCTCATAGATGGTCCGGCTGCCCAGCACCGTGGGATAACCCGCATTGGGCATCACGGAAAGAGGCTTTTCCACTGTGCCCAGCTGCTGCACCAGAGAAATCATATGCCTTGCCCCGGATACGCAGTTCAGTCCCACCACATCAACCGCCGGATTCTCCTCGGCCTGGTGGATCAGGTGGGAAGCCAGCTGTCCGGCACGGGTAAAGCCGTCGGGCTGCGAAGCAAAGGAGGTGATGATAAATGCCTCCGGCTGCTGCTCCCGAATATACTTTGCAATCTCCCCAACACAGGAAAAGCTGCTGAGCGTCTCAAACAGGAAGTTCTTTGCCCCCAGCTTTAAAAATACATCCACAGAAAACCGGTATTCCTCCAGCGCGCGCTTGGCGTCGGTCATGGGGACAGGTCCCAAATCCGCAAATACAAATGCGTCGCCTGCTGCCTCCGTGGCAATTTTCCAGCCCGCCTCTATAACCTTTCGGCACGTTTCCTCGCCCAGCGCCAGCCGGTTTGCGCCAAAGGTATTGGTTTTCAAGGCATTACAGCCGGAAGCCAAATAAGCCTTATGTACTTCCCTGACCTGTTCCGGCGCTTCCAAATTCGTTGTCTCACAGCCATTGGCCGGACGGTGATAGGCTGCCATCAGATAGCTGCCCATGGCGCCATCGAAAATCAACGTATGATCCTTTAAAAATGCTCTGACATCCATTTCTTTGTCCCCTTTTGTTATCCCAGCACCTTCCGTGCAATGTCCACGCTTTCCTTGGCGTCCTTCGCGTAGTAGTCCGCACCGATTTCCTTGGCATATTCCGGCGTCAATACTGCGCCGCCAACCCAGATTTTGCAGTCGTGTCCGCTCTCCCGGAGAGCCTTGATGGTTTCCGCCATGCTGACCACCGTGGTTGTCATCAGAGCAGACAGTCCTACCAGCTTGACGTCCTCCCGGATCACCGCTTCCACCACCGTTTCCACCGGCACATCTCTGCCCAGATCAATCACCGTGTAGCCGTAGTTCTCCAAAACAACCTTTACAATATTTTTGCCAATATCGTGAATATCTCCGTGGACCGTTGCAATCACAATCTTGCCCTTGCTTACAGAGCCTGCGCCTTTTTCCGCAATCCGCTTTTTGATGACTTCAAAGCCCTCACATGCCGCATTGGCTGCATTGATGAGCTGCGGCAGAAAAATCTCCTGCTTTTCATACCGATCCCCCACCAAATCCAGCGCCGGAATCAGCATGGTATTGACCACATCCAGCTCCGTCATCGTCTCCAGCGCCTTTTCGGTCAGCGCCGCTGTCTCCTGCTTCAGGCCACGAGCAATGGCGGTTTCAATGGTCATCTGACCGGTGGGCTGCGGCGTTGCCGGCGTACCGGTGGCTTCGCCTGCAAACCGTTCAATATACGCCTCGCTGTCCCGATCCTGTCCGGAAAGCACCCGGAAGGAAGTCACCGCGTCCATAATTGCCTTTTGATTGGGGTTGACAATGGGCAGGTCCAAGCCCGCATACATGGCCTGGGTCAAAAAGCTGACGGTAATATGTTCTCTTGCCGGCAGACCAAAGGAGATATTACTCACGCCCAGCACCGTATGCAGGCCCATCTCCTTTGTGACATAGCGTACGGCCTCCAGGGTTTCCACCGCCTGCTCCTGCTGGGCCGAAACGGTCAGCGTCAGGCAGTCGATATAGACGTCCTCTTTGGGGATGCCGAACTCCAGTGCCGCATCCAAAATCCGCTGGGCAATTTCAATGCGAGCCTGAGCGGTCTGAGGAATGCCGCCATGGTCCATAGCAAGGCCAACCACCGCAGCGCCGTATTTTTTGCACAGCGGCAGAATTTGTTCCAATACTTCCCGGTTGCCGTTTACCGAGTTTACAATGGGCTTTCCGTTATAGGCACGCAGTCCCGCTTCAATGGCAGTGGGATCCGAAGAATCAATCTGAAGCGGCAGCTCCACCACAGACTGGAGATTTTTCACCACCTGCACCATCATTTCGTCCTCCTGAATGCCAGGAAGGCCCACGTTTACGTCCAGAATTTCAGCGCCTGCATCCTGCTGCTCCATGCCCCGCTCCAGAATATAGCTCATATCCCGTTCCCGCAGTGCCTGCTGAAAGCGCTTTTTTCCGGTAGGATTGATCCGCTCGCCAATGACCCGAACGCCGTTCAGCTCGGCCACGCAGGTGGGGGAGCATACGCCATGCCGGCTGGCCTTGGGGCGAGGGGAGGGGGTGAGCGACTCCGTGGCCGCGCTCAATGCCCGGATAAAATCGGGAGTTGTACCGCAGCAGCCGCCTAAAATCCGGACCCCCAGTCCGGCCGCCGCCTTCATCTCTTCGGCAAACTCCTCCGGGGTAATGGTATAGGCCCCTGTGGCAGGGTCCGGCAGTCCGGCATTGGGCTTTAAAATCAAGGGAAGATCGGTCCACTGACGCAGCTCCTCCACCATGGGCATCAGCTCCTTGGGACCCAGAGAGCAGTTAAAGCCCAGGGCATCCACGCCAAGTCCGGTCAAAGTCAGCGCCATTGCGGGAACCGTAACACCCACAAAAGTCCGTGCCGTTGCCTCAAAGGTCATAGTCACCCACACCGGCAGATTGGTATTTTCCTTCGCCGCCAATACTGCCGCCTTGACCTCATACAGATCGCTCATGGTTTCAAAAATCACCAGATCGGCTCCGGCCTCTGCCCCGGCCACCACCATCTCTTTATAGATGTCATAGGCCTCATCAAAGGACAGCGTACCCAGCGGCTCCAGCAGCTGACCAATGGGGCCAACATCCAGCGCCACCTTGACATCCTGGTCACCGGCAGCCTTCCGTGCCGCCTGAATGCCGCCGGTAATCAGCTCTGCCGGTGTATAGCCCGAGGTCGCCACCTTATGCCGGTTTGCACCAAAGGTATTGGCATAAATCACATGAGAGCCGGCCTCTACATACTTTCTTTGAATATCTGCCACCTTGTCCGGATGGGTGATATTCCAGACCTCCGGCAGCTGTCCAACCGGCAGTCCCGCCGCCTGGAGCATGGTGCCCATGCCGCCGTCCAAAATCGTAAAGTTATTGGTTCCCACAGGTACGATTCCCCTTTCGATAGGTACAGTTTTTGAATTGACTGCAATAGGCGCAGCCCCGGAACCGCTTGGTCTGGGGCCGGTCCGCCACCCCCACAATTGCAGTCACAGATTTCTGAGGAATCATCAACCCCCCAGGCGACAGTGTTACCCCAATGCGTCGGGGTAAATCCAGCACCCGACACAGCTCCGGCTGCTGCTCAAAGGGAAAATCTCCATACCCGGGACTAAACCGGTCCGTAAGGAAGCCGCCTGCCTGCGCTCCGATATCCTCGCACAGATTATCCAGCACATTTTCAATGGCACTGCTGCCGCAGCAATCCAAAATCACCGCGTCGGTCATATTCCGCACCTGTGCCCGTCGAAGCAGTGCCTCCACTTCCGTGCCCAATGTGGCGCCCAGCAGGATTACCTGACTGGAATCCCGGAGCAGCGCACGGATATCCTTGCCCTGGGGGAAAAAGTCCGTTCCATCCAGTCTGCCATCCGGTAACAGCGCAAACTGCCGCCATACCGCCCGAGGGCGTGCCGCCTTCATCATAACGTCCATGCACCGGTGGATTTCTTCCATAATATCCGCCGGAATTTCGCCGCCTTTATAGCCC